>DAOLWT010000189.1:0-4463 GCA_035421345.1 Bacteroidales bacterium | reverse complement strand
AAGTAGCGTATTTTAGATTGGATGGATATGAAGTTCGATTGGCTAAACGGTTAAAAGCAAATTTAATCCCGCTAATTTTAGAATACGAACAAAGCAAATTTCTAAATCGTTTGTATTTTAATGCTTGTTGAAACCGAGGAGGAAATACGGCTCTATTTTTTTTTAATATATCATAACATGTAGTCGTAAAATCCTTTAATGAAATATCGTTGTATGTAGCCCAATTTGAAGCTAAAAAGTGATCATAATAAATATCTATAATAACTCCGGAATAATGATTAAAAAAAGGCCTTAATCTATTTTTGGTTTGTAAAACAATAGGATGGGTATCGGTAAATACATCAATTTTCCGATGTATCTGAATTCCTTTGGCAATACCGGATGGGAAGGATTCAATTTTTTTCCCTCTCATAAAATCACCTAATAAGTTTCCTACAATGATTTCTTCATTATTTCCCGATAAATACAAATGTGCTAAAAAATTCATTTTTACTTAAATAAATAGTAATGAGGGTTAAACGTTTTTATTAACAAAATTTAGTGAACATCTTTAAAATGGCTTTTTTGGTAAAGGCAAATTTATCAATTAATTTTACGTATGTTCTTAAAATAAAAATAATTTTATGCTTAAAAAAACTGCAAAAGCCTCTAAAATAGAGAAAAAATCGGAAAAAGGGAAGAAAATATTTGTTCTCGACACGTCCGTAATTTTATATAATCATAATTCTATTAATAGTTTTGATGATAATGATGTTGCTATTCCTATTACTGTTTTTGAGGAGTTAGACAATTTTAAAAAAGGAAACGATACCATAAATTTTGAAGCGAGAGAATTTATACGTATCATAGATAAACTTTCAATTCATCATACACTACAGAATTGGGTTCCTTTAGAAGATGCTGATGGGAATTTCAAAGTAATTATGAATGAAAATGGAAGAAGCGGGAAAGTAGATGCGAATAAAGTGTTTGGTGATGTTAAAGCAGACCATCGAATATTAAATGCTGCATTAACACTTACAGAAGAGAATCCCGATAAAAAAGTAATACTGGTAAGTAAAGATGTAAATCTACGCCTGAAAGCAAAATCGCTTAATATTCCTTCCGAGGATTTTCAAACCGGAAAAATTAAAAATATTGAACAGTTATATACCGGTAAAACAGTTATAGATAATATTGATTCCGGATTAGTCGATAAAATATATCAGGAAGGTTCATGTACACCTGAAGAAATAGGTATTACGGACCCCATCCCGAATCATTATTTTATTTTAAGAAACGATAAAACATCTATCTTAACTTATTATAATGCCATTTCAAATAGAATAGAACGAATTGAAAAACGTTCGGCTTTTCGTATTACTCCTAGAAATGCAGAACAGGTTTTTGCGCTTCATGCTATATTAAATCCTGCTATTAAGTTAGTAACAATGCAAGGTGTTGCGGGTACCGGTAAAACATTGCTTGCGTTGGCCGGAGCACTAGAAATGAAAAAAGATTTTAAACAAATTTATTTAGCCAGGCCTATTGTTCCATTAAGTAATAAGGATATTGGATACCTTCCGGGTGATATTAAATCTAAATTGAATCCATATATGGAGCCTTTGTGGGACAATTTAAAAATGATTCAAAATCAGTTTAGTGAAAGAGACCGCGAATATAAAAATATTACCGAATTGGTAGAGAATGAAAAATTAGTTATTACACCACTTGCTTACATTCGTGGTCGTAGTCTTTCTAATATATGTTTTATTGTTGATGAGGCACAAAACCTTACTCCACACGAGGTTAAAACAATTATTACCCGTGCCGGTGAAAATACCAAAATTATTTTTACAGGAGATATTTATCAAATTGATACTCCTTATTTGGACAGCCACAGTAATGGATTATCTACCTTAATTGATAGAATTAAACATCATCCTATTTATGCACACATTCGACTGGAAAAAGGAGAAAGAAGTGAACTAGCTAATTTAGCAAATACTTTATTATAAAAGGCTTTTTAAATTTTCAATTAATTTGAAGCAATAGGTTGTTCTTGAAAAATTACATTTAGCATGGTTTGTCCAACGGCTTTTAATGTAGTTTTATCTATTCCTTCCATATCATCTTTTAATGTATGCCAATTTTTATTAAATCCGGATGGGGTGGAGGAATTTCGGTCTATAACGTCAATAGTAGGAATTTTAGTAATTTGATTAATATATAAATGATCATCGGTAACACCGGCGGTTTTAGTATAAAGAAAATACGAAGAATATCCAAGGTTGTTGGCTATATCCCAAACTTTTTTTAAAATATCGGGAGCATAATAACGCGATATTTCTTCCATGGTAAATGTAGCGTCTTTAGCACCTACCATATCCAACAATATTCCATATTTTGCATAATACCCTTTAAGATGAGGATTTTTTGACCAATATTGAGATCCTAAACACCATGAATCTTCCACCTCGGGAAGTTCGCTATTTTCGGGTTGTCCGTAATCTTCTGCATCAAAAAGAATTAAATCAATTCCAATCGGTGCCGGATTTTCTTTTAATAATCGAGCTAGTTCCATAATAACACCCACTCCACTGGCTCCATCATTGGCGCCTGGAATAGGCTTTTTGTGATTTTTAGGATCTGGATCTTCATCGGCATAAGGTCTGGAATCCCAATGAGAACAAATAAAAATTCGATTATTTATGTCGGGCTTATAGGATGCAATAATATTTTTAATAGGAAGCATTGTTCCGTTATATGCTTTTACTTTGGTTTCTTGAACAATAACATGTTCGGTAAAATTTTTTAAAAATAGGGTAAGATAGTCGGCACATTTTTTATGTGCTTCACTATTAGGAACACGGGGACCAAAAGAAACTTGTTTATCAATATATGAAAATGCGGAATCAGCATTAAAATTAGGTATATTTACAGATGATATTTGTTTTGTAGAATCGGAACTTGTTGTTTTTTTTGAATCTCCGTTACATGAAAAAAATAAAGAAGCACAAACAATAAGGGTACTCGATAAAAATAGGTTATAAATCATATAATTTGTTTTATGCTTTTTTTGGTTAACACTTCTTTCACTGTTTTAATAATATCATCAATATAATAACCACATTCATGGTATAATTGATTTTGGGTACCATGTTCAACAAATCGGTCGGGTACGCCCAGTCGTTTAACGTTGGTTTTAAATCCATTATCTGCAATAAATTCAATAACAGCACTTCCCATTCCGCCTATAATTGTTCCATCTTCGATGGTAATAATGTTTTCGAATTTTTTACAAACATTCATTAATAAATCTTGATCTATTGGTTTAACAAAGCGTAAATCATAGAGTGCTATACTATATCCTTCATCTTTTAAAATTGAAATGGCTTCAGTTGCAAAATTGCCAATATGTCCAATGGTTAGAATTGCTATATCGCTACCTTCAATAATAACTCTTCCTTTTCCAATTGGTAGCTCTTCAAACGGTTTTTGCCAATCCATTAATACTCCGTTTCCTCTTGGGTAACGTATTGTAAAAGGTCCCTGATTTCTGAGCTGAGCTGTATACATCATATTTCGTAACTCAATTTCGTTCATGGGCGAAGCAATAACCATGTTAGGGACGCATCTTAAGAACGCAAGGTCATAAACGCCGTGATGGGTGGCACCGTCTTCACCAACAAGTCCACCTCTGTCGAGGCAAAAGATAACCGAAAGATTTTGTAAAGCGACATCATGAATAATTTGATCGTAAGCTCGTTGCATAAATGATGAATAAATATTGCAGAATGGTATTAATCCTTGAACAGCCATTCCTGCAGAGAATGTAACAGCATGTTGTTCAGCTATCCCCACGTCAAATGTTCTTTTCGGAAATTCTTTCATCATCAAATTTAAAGAACATCCGGTTGCCATAGCAGGGGTAATTCCCACAATTTTTTCATTTTCTTTTGCAAGTTCAATAATCGTTTTTCCAAAAACCTCTTGGAATTTTGGAGGTGTATTTTTATCGTTCGGATTAACAAAAATTTTACCTGTTTCTTTATCAAAATATCCTGGGGCATGATATTTTACTTGATCTCTTTCAGCTTGTTCGAAGCCTTTTCCTTTGGTTGTTATGCAATGCAGTAATTTAGGTCCGGGAATATTTTTTAAGTCGCTTAATACTTTTGTTAATCTAAAGATATCATGTCCATCAACAGGTCCAAAATATCTAAAATTAAGTGATTCAAAAATATTACTTTGTCTGAAAATAGTCGTTTTTATTGCATTTTCAATTTTTTGAACAAAACTTCTCGCTTTATATCCATATTTCCCTTTTTGTCCAAGAATATTCCAAATATTATCTTTTATTTTATTATACGTTTTAGATGTTGTAATATCTGTTAAGTATTCTTTTAAAGCTCCAACATTTTTATCAATAGCAATTCCATTATCATTTAAAATAATTAAAATATTTGCTTTTGAAACACCGG
>DAOLWT010000188.1:0-4483 GCA_035421345.1 Bacteroidales bacterium | reverse complement strand
AACCGCCTTTCCGATTATTTATTTGTTCTTTCACGAAAAATAACCAACGAAAATAACATTATTGAAATAACGTGGAAAGCAAAAAAATAATTTTCAATATGAAAGGTCAATCTATTTTTTCATTGTTATTACTGCTATTTATACTAAATAATGGTTGTTCACCTGTTATCACTTCTTCAAATAATGTAACAAAACCTATTTCGAAAGATACTACTAAAACAAAAAACACATTCATAACAAGTCCAGAAACCGCTTCGATAGAGGCGGATTATTATAAAAAAAACTTTTTACGTTACGAAGATTATACCTACCATCCTACTATTCATACGGTATTATTATATAAAAAAGGGTTTGAATTAGCGCCACCATTAATACAGCTGGGTTCTACCGAAAAACTCGTTCTTTCTTTTGATGATTTTAGCAACGATTATAAAACGTATTATTACACCATTATTCATTGCGATGCGAACTGGAAACCTTCCGATTTAATGCCGACAGAATATATTGATGGATTTACGGAAGAACAAATTGAGTCTTATACCCCCTCATTTAATACTTTACAGAAATATTATCATTACCAATTAAATTTCCCTTCCGAAAATTTAAAGCCGACCAAATCGGGTAATTATATTTTAAAAGTGTATTTAAATAATGATACCGATGATAATTTAGTTTTAACCCGTCGATTTATGATTTTTGAACAACAAGTCCTCGTAAACGGGAGTGTTAAAAGAGCTACATCAAACCAAGAAATGAATTATAAACAGGAAATTGATTTTACGGTGTCCTACCCTAATTATAGTATTTCTAGTCCTTACTCCGACCTAAAAGTAGTATTAACCCAAAATAATCGGTGGGATAATGCGATTTTTTCGTTGAAACCCAAATATGTAAAAAATAATTTATTGGATTACGACTATAACGAAGAAAACACATTTAACGGAGGCAATGAATATAGGCATTTTGATATGAAAACGATTCGTTTTATTTCCGACCGAATTCATAAAGTAACGACCGACACACTTGGATATCATGTATATTTAATGCCTGATTCCAGGCGATCTTTTACCACTTATTCGAGCATGGAAGATATAAACGGAAAAAAATTAATAAAAACAGACAATGCCATTACAGACTCCGATATAGAAGCAGAATATGCTCATGTTCATTTTACACTTCCCTATTTTGAGCAGATAGCAGATGGCAATATATATATTTTTGGAGCCCTTACCGACTGGCAATACAAAAAAGAAGCCATCATGAAATATGATGCTAAAATGAAAGCGTATGAAGGTTCATTATATTTAAAACAAGGATACTACAATTATCTATATTTATTTCTACCTAATAATGAAAAAACCGGCGATGAAACAATTATTGAAGGAAATCATTATGATACGGAAAACGATTATACTATTTATGTGTATCACCAGGAACAAGGAACCTCTTACGATAAATTAATAGCCGTTAAAATTTTAAATTCATTTCGGAATTAAACACGCAAAAATTTTTCTAATAAAAAAATCCCCGATTATTCATCGAGGATTTTTATTTTTTATTGCAATGGTTTTACCACTTCTATTAATTCAGGGAGATCCATTCCAATTTCTTTTAAATGATCTAACTTAGGAACTCCGTTTTTTGTCCAGCCACGTCTATTATAAACAGCGTCAAGTAACTGTTCATAGCGATCTTCGCGATATTTACGAGTTATGGCTACTTTTTCGGCTGTCGTTTTTCCGGTAGGGTCTATGCCTATTAATTCTTTCATTTGTTTATCATAACGTTCCTGCCTTGATTCGTATTCCTCTATGGTTACAGGCCCACAAGCACGATAAGGCTGTGCATCATGTTTACGTAAACCATATCCTCTGCGGATATTAAATACCCGTTGGAAATTATATACTCTTTCTGATTGACGAATTAGTTCTTTTTTATCGATATTCTTTCCTGTTACAGCATTAAAAATAGTTACATAATTATCTACATGTTCCGGAACTTTAGCAGGTTCGTCGGTTTGTTTATTATTCTCGGGTTCCACGTCGTTCCAAGGAAGTTTACATAAGCCCATCAATCCAAACCAAGTGCGGAACATAGGGAAATAATGCAAGGCTTCTGCTTTATTTTCGAAAGTAGGAATATGATTATTCACCATATCCATAAAAATAAGCCATGCTTCATCGTGTTGCGGACCTTTATTGGTCATAGCATAACCTCCTTGCTGCGCAAGTGATTCTTTAGAAATATATTGAGAATATTCCAGCCCTTTATTTTCCATACCAATATCTTGCAGGAATTTTGGATCGCCCCAACCATTTTTCGCAAACAATTCTTTCATTTTACGAACGCCTTGACCTGCAATTTGTCCAAAACCTTCCCCACGAGCCATCTGATGTAATAATTCCATCATGGCATCCCAATTACCAAAATTCAATTCCAGTCCACCCGTTCTTTCTTTATTTAATATGCCATTTTCGTAACATTCCATAATGAAAGCAGTAAGTGTTCCAAACGTAATGGTACATATTCCGTATGTATCGCAATAGAAATTACATTCAATTACATGATTCGCATTGAAAACGCCAACACAAGAACCAAGACTGGCTGCTGTTTCATATTCCGGCCCATCTACGGTTACTTTTGTTCCTTTATAGGGACCTGTTTCTAATTCAAAATTATCGACTGCTTTAGCACAAGCCATGGTACAACCAATCCAGCAACCATCGGGTAAACCTTGTGTAAATTTCGATTTCCAAATTTCCGAATGTAAATTTCCGGCATGTTCATGACTTCCATATTTAAAATTATGCGTAGGTAGTAAATCATAGTCGTTCATTACTTCTACCAAATGGGCAGTGCCTTTTGTCCGCATTTCACACTGTTTATCGTCGAGTTCGCGTATTTCTTTATTAAACCTTTTCCCTCTTTCTGCTATTTTTTCTAGGTCTACCACATTATTCAGATTTCCTTTAACCCCTGAATATTTACAAACCAACGCTTTTATCTTTTTATCTCTTAAAACGGTACCTATTCCACCTCTTCCGGCTTGTTTTAAACGACAAACTTTTCTTCTGGGATCCCAGAAACTAAAATTCAACATGCCGATTAAACTGTTTTGGGCTGCCATTCCTGCTGATACAACCGCCACATTCATCATATCTTTTTCGTCGTTGGCATACATTTCGGTTAACTCTTCTGCTAAAATATGACTGTCGATACTTTCTTCAGGAGCTTCTTCAATAGATATTCTTCCGTTTACACCATCAATTAAAATGATAATGTCTTTTTTCGCTTTACCTTGAATTTCAAGAGAATCAAATCCCGAGAATTTCATAAATGGACCAAAATAGCCACCCACATTACTATCTATAACGATATCGGTTTGCGGAGATATAGCAACAACGATTGATTTTCCAGTACCTGAGTATTGGGTAATACCAGCTATAGGTCCGGGAGAAATAATAATTTCATTTTCCGGATCGTTCCATTTCGTATTCGGCTTAGTGCCATCCCATAATAAACGTAAACCAAAACCTTTACCGCCAATAAATTTTTCTTTCATTTGTTCGCTTACCGGTTTTTCTTTTATCGTATTATCAGATAAATTAATATATAACGTTCGGTTATTATACCCTTTATCGATAGGAGCCATCTTATAACTGTATTCTTTTAATAATACATGTCGGGCTTTCATTTCTTGAATATTTCTTTTCATAAGTATGGTATTAAATATTGCTTTACAAAATTAATAAAATAAGTGATTAAAAAAATAAATTTTCATTATGTATTCCCCTACATATCGGGCAATTCAGAAAATAGCATTATTTATTCGCTATGTTTGTTTGTGCATATCGGTTTAATTTTTACTTTTGTAAAAAAATAAATTTACTATGAACAATGCGATATTTAATTTTCAAGATCCGAAGAATGAGGTTGTTCAAAATTATGAACCTCGGAGTAACGAACGGATACAACTAACAAAAGAGTTGGAAAGACAATCCAAGCAAACCATTGAAATTCCACTAATTATTGGTGGAAAAGAAATAAGAACAGGTAAAATTGAAAATGTAGTTATGCCACATGATCATAAGCATATTATCGCTACATATCATACAGCTACGGAAAAAGAAGTAAAACTTGCTATTCATGCGTCTTTAAAAGCAAGAGAGAGCTGGTCGAATTTATCTTGGGTTGTTCGATCATCAATACTATTAAAGGCTGCCGATTTATTATCGGTTCGTTACCGTTCTCTTATAAATGCTGCAACAATGTTAGGGCAAAGTAAAAATGCATACCAAGCAGAAATAGATTCAGCCTGCGAAACCATTGATTTTCTGCGCTACAATGCATATTTCGCATCCAAAATATATTCTAATCAGCCTAAATCCGGCTTTAACCAATTAAACCGAATGGAATATCGTTCGCTCGAAGGATTTGTTTTTACGGTAAGTCCGTTTAATTTTACGGCGATTGCTTCCAACCT
>DAOLWT010000187.1:0-4502 GCA_035421345.1 Bacteroidales bacterium | reverse complement strand
CGATTTTTTACTTTTTAAAAATATTTTTATAATATTGCTGAATAGTTACAAAATTTTCTTTATTTTGTGTTTTTTTGCAATATTGTTTATATGTTTAAAAAACGCAATTTATTAGGATTATGAGTGTCCAATATTTAAAAATTTTTATTTAAAAAATAAATTGCATTATTTTACGTTTCTAAGTTTACTTTTTTACAACCTATATATGTTTAAACAATTATCGTTACTATTTATAAATATTTTTCTCTTCGGTATTTTTAGTATTGCTCAGCCATCTACTAAATATACCATTAGTGGATATGTTAAAGACGCAAATACAGGCGAATACCTTATGGGGGCAAATGTTTATATTAAAGAAACCATGCAAGGCAGCCAAACAAACCAATATGGTTATTTTGCTATCCCTATTGAAAAAGGGAATTATACGTTCGTGGTTTCTTATATAGGATATTTTGAACATACCGAAACAATAAACTTAAATCAAAATATTAAAAAAAATATTAGCATACTCCCTAGAATAATTACTAAAAATGAAGTAGTTATAACCGGCGAAAGAGAAGATAAAAACACGAGTAGTGCCGAAATGGGAAAAGTAAAACTGGAAGTGGAAAAAATTAAAAGCCTTCCTGCTTTTATGGGTGAAGTAGATATTATGAAAACCATACAGCTTACACCCGGTGTTCAAAGTGCAGGAGAAGGAAATAGCAGCTTTTATGTCCGTGGAGGAGGTCCTGATCAGAATTTGATTCTGTTAGACGAAGCAGTTGTATATAACGCATCTCATCTTTTCGGTTTTTTTTCCGTATTTAATGCCGATGCTGTTAAAAATATTGATTTAACAAAAGCCGGAATGCCTGCAAACTATGGAGGGCGGCTTGCTTCGGTACTTGATATTTCTATGAAAGAAGGGAATAGCCGTCAATATAAAGTTGATGGAGGAATAGGAATAATCTCTTCTCGCCTTACAGTTCAAGGACCTATTAAAAAAGACACTTGTTCTTTTATTGTTTCCGGACGAAGAACATATATTGACATTTTAATGAAACCTTTCGTAAAAAAATCATCTGCATTTAAAGGTACCGGCTACTTTTTTTATGATTTAAATACAAAAATTAATTACCGCCTTTCCGATAAAGATCGCATCTTTTTAAGTGCTTACTTTGGAAGAGATGTATTTAACATGAACCAAAAGGATTTAAGTTTTAATAATATTATTGAATGGGGAAATGCGACCACTTCTGCTAGATGGAATCATGTTTTCGGACCTAAACTTTTTTTAAATTCTTCTTTCATCTTTAGCAATTATCAATTTGAAACAACAGTAAACCAGAGCGAATACGAGTTTAAACTTTATTCAGGAGTAACCGATTATAATGCCAAATTCGACTTCTCCTATTTTCCTGATACCCGTCATAAAATTAAATTCGGAGGAAACTATGTTTATCATATTTTTACTCCTAATAACGCTACTGCAAAAACAAGCGGAATTGATTTTGATCTTGGAAAAGAAGTTAAATTATACAGTAATGATGCCGCTCTCTATTTTAATGATGAATGGGATGTAAATAAACGAATTAAAATAAACGCGGGAATCCGTTACACCTATTTTCAGTTTATAGGTCCTTTTAATCGCTATATTATTAGTCCTATTACGAAACAAGTTTCCGACTCCATCTATTACGGAAAATTTGAAAATATAAAAACATACAATCATTTGGAACCTCGTATTTCTATGCGTTTCGGATTAAATGAAAATGCATCGATCAAAGCTTCTTATTCTCAGAATTACCAGTATATTCATTTAGCTTCGGTAACCGCTGTTTCTTTACCTACCGATATTTGGATTCCAAGTACTGACATAGTAAAGCCACAATTAGGAACTCAATATGCGCTAGGCTATTTCAGAAATTTTAAAAAAAATATGTTCGAAAGTTCAATCGAGTTTTATTATAAAGATATGAAAAACCAGATTGAGTTTAAAGAAGGTGCTCTACCTGAAGATAACATTAAAAACAACACTGATAATAATCTAACTTTTGGAAAAGGATGGTCGTATGGTACTGAATTATTCTTAAACAAAAGAACCGGGCAATGGACAGGATGGATTGGATATACTATTTCTGTAACCAAAAGGAAATTTCCAGAAATTAATTTAGGAAAAGAATATTTTGCTAAATATGACCGTCGTCACGATATCTCATTTATTTTATCTTACGAACTAAACGAGAAATGGATTTTTTCAGGTATTTGGGTTTATGCAACAGGGAATGCCATGACATTACCCGTTTCTCATTATATTATAAATGGAACCGTTGTAAACGAATATGGTCCTAAAAACGATTACCGCATGCCTGCCTATCATCGTGCTGATATATCGGCGACCTATACCGGGAAAAAACATAAAAAATATGAATCGAGCTGGAATTTTTCTATCTATAATTTGTACAACCGCTATAACCCTTATTATATTTATTTTGAGACGAAAGGAAGTGTATCTGAATTCAATATGGAAACACAAGCAAAAAAAGTATCACTTTTCCCTATACTTCCCTCAGTTACCTGGAATTTTAAATTTTAAAGAAAATGAAGAAAACACATTATAATACATTCCCATTTCTTTTGTTTTTCGCTTTCTTATTATACTCCTGCGAAAGGAATATTACAGTAGATATTCCAGATAGTGAAGAAAAATTGGTTGTGGAAGGAGCTATTGAACAAGAAGAATACCCCATGGTTTTTCTTACCAAAAACCTCCCCTATTTTGGTGTTGTAGATTCGGCAGCTATTATTCATCTTATTGTTCAAGAGGCTGTTGTTATTGTATCTGATGGGATAACGACAGACACGCTTCAAAAAACATTTGACTTTAATTATTTCCCTCCTATTTATTTTAAAGGAACCAAAATTAAGGGAGAAGCAGGTAAAACGTACTTCTTAACCGTAATTGCGGAAGGGAAAACATATACCGCCGAAACCGCTATCCTTTCGCCACCAATAGGGATTGATAGTTTATGGTTTGAGACCGATAAAGAACAAGATAGCTTAGGGTATTTGTGGGCTATTTACAACGACCCTCCAGAGCCAGGGAATTACTATCGTTTATATGCTAAACGTTTAAAAAAAGACAACATTTTTATTCCGGTATTGGGTTCCATTTATGATGATAAATTTTTTAACGGACAAGAATTTACTTTTTCGATGATTAGAGGTGTTTCTAATATTAACAGTACGGAAAAAGATCCGGAATATGGTTATTTTAAGATTGGAGATACTATTATTTCGAAGTTTACCTCTATCGACAAAGCATCTTACGACTTCTGGAGATCCGCTGAAGGAGAGATGTATTCAAACGGAAACCCTTTTTTATCTCCCTCTCAAATTGTAACCAATATAAAAGGCGGAGCGTTGGGGGTTTGGACAGGATATGGCGTTTTTACCGATACTGTTATTTGTAAATAAAGAATGAAAATTATATTTTTGTAATAAATTAATTGACGATGACTGAAAAAACAAAATGTCTTATTATTGGATCAGGACCTGCCGGATACACGGCCGCTATTTATACTTCAAGAGCTGATATAAAACCTATTTTATATGAAGGAATTCAACCGGGAGGACAGCTTACCATAACTACCGAAATTGAAAATTTTCCGGGTTATCCCGAAGGTATCTCCGGTCCGGCTATGATGGAAGATTTAAAAAAACAAGCCGCCCGTTTTGGTGCCGATATTCGCTGGGGAAGTATAACAGATGTTGATCTTTCACAAAGACCTTTTACCGCTAAAACAGATGACGGAAAAACAGTTATGGCAGATACCATTATTATTGCTACAGGCGCTTCTGCTAAATGGCTTGGAATTCCTTCCGAAACTAAATTTGGGGGCTATGGTGTTTCAGCCTGTGCCACTTGCGACGGGTTTTTTTATAAAGGAAAAGAAGTTGCTGTTGTAGGCGGAGGTGATACGGCCTGCGAAGAAGCTGTTTATTTGGCTCATTTATGTAAAAAAGTTTATTTAATTCATCGTCGTGATGAACTTAGAGCTACTAAAGTGATGCAAGACAAAGTTTTTAGAACAGCAAATATTGAAGTTATATGGAATAATCTACCAACAGAAATTGTTGGAACTGAAGAAGGATTTAACAAGGCTGTAACAGGCGTATTATTAAAAAACACACAAACAGGAGAAGAAAAGAAAATTGATATTGATGGTATTTTTATTGCTATAGGACATAAACCTAATTCCGATTTATTTAAAGGAAAACTGGAATTACATCCCGAAGGCTATATTAAAACAGTTCCCGGAAGTACTAAAACCAGTGTAGAAGGAGTATTTGCTGCTGGCGATATACAAGATTTATATTTCAGGCAAGCTATTACCGCTGCCGGTAGTGGTTGTATGGCTGCTATTGAAGCAGAAAGATATATATGTTCGCTTGAATAGTAACTATTTAAGTCCACAAAAAAACCGCTTCCAAAATACAGAAGCGGTTTTTTTATTATA
>DAOLWT010000186.1:0-4523 GCA_035421345.1 Bacteroidales bacterium | reverse complement strand
AAAACCAATTATTGAAGAATGCCTTGCGAAATTTTTAATTGAAAACCACGACCCAGACAAACGGCAATATTATGGTGACTTAGACCAGATTAGAGAAATCCTGATACATGGAAATTATCTATCACAAAAAGACATTGAGCATTTATTGACTTTTGACATTACAACTCTATCGAAAAGAAAAAACTATGAAGCCATGAAAAGCTTATTTGAAACATTTGTGGAAAATTATAAAACAACATAGCCAACGCTTCGTAGTCAAGCACATTTGCAGGTCGCACAAGCTCACGCTAAAACCAAAACTTGCAAAAGAGCTTGCCTACCCCAACGCACGGACAGAAAGACAATGCAGCAAAAATGAAGGATAAATTGACTGGAAAAATAAACAACGAAACGCCAACAAAGTGTATATGCCATAAGGGTTTCAGTGGGTATTCAAGCGTTGTAGCCCGCTCAAACTTTCGTGTCGGTGGACAGGAAACTGCCCCGCAATCCCTTACGGCACATACACTCGACCGTTACATATATACCTTCGGTATTAGAAAATTCTTAATACGGAATTTGGGAGAGTACTTCTGCTTCTGCCATTTTAACATTGGTTTCTATACATTCCAAATTTCCAAGTACAGTTACAATATAAGCTCCATTAGGAAAAAATAAATTTTCCCAATTTGTTTGATATACATCTCCATTTATCGTATCAGAATAATCAGAAGTATTAAGTAATTCAGTAATAATTTTTACATGGGTGTTTTTATTGTCAACAAAAGATGTTAGATATTCCCGATAATCATTTATTAGCCCTTTCAATTCACTCGCTTTTCCCGATGCTCCATCATCACCTCTCATTATTTTCATTGTGCGGACTGATTCATATTTTGCAACAATAGCTGATGAGTTTATTTTATTCCCGGATTCGATAGCAAGCGAAGCATCTCCTTCTGCAGATTTTACCAATTCAACTTTTATACTATTGAGTTTCGTATAGATTGCCTCCGATTTTGTTTTTAGTTGAGTTATCTTTTCTGTATTCCCTGTAATGCCTGCTTTTTCAAGCTTGTTAAACAGCTGTTGATTTTTAATAGCTAATAGATCGTTTGTCTTAGCATAATCTTTTTCACCATAAGTAAACGCGTTAAGAATTTCTCGGCTTATATTCACAGCCAGTAAAGCACTGAAAACAGCAACATATACCATAAGGAACATTACCCCAAGAAAGTTTACAGAAGATTTTTCTTTAGATTTATTATGATAGTTAATATACAATGGAAGAAAATATAAAAATGGTAAGGGAACACCAATAAGTAGAAACCAACCAGCTCCCTGCCAATGTTGAATTTTAAACAATGCTCCCAGGAAACAAATGAATGCACAGATAAAGCCGGCAATATATAATGATTTATATTTCCCCCCATTCCCCTTATAACTTTGAATGAAGGCCAAAGGCATAAATCCAAAGCTGAACAATCCAAGACCCAGTGTTATGAGAATACCTGCCCCAGGCCAGTGCTGGATCTTAAATAATGCACCAACTACAAAAATATTGATGATTACTATTCCTGAGATATAAATGAATTTTTTCATACGTTTTATTATTTAAAATTTCATTAGTTGGTTTTAATTATTGATTTCTGATTATTAGCCAGGTAGCCAGAATTAAGGCTTTCAAGCGTTTCTAGTTCAGCAATCCGTACATTCCTTTGAAAAAAGCAAAGTTTGTTTAAAGCAGATATAGCGATTACACGATAAAAATTAGATATTTCCCAATTAACAAAAGGTAACCCTTTATCGGTATAGTGTATAGGAGATTCCGTATCAAGAGACTTCTTAATAATAGTAACTGCATTTTCGTCTCCGGAGCAATAACTCATCAAGGAATCTTTTAAACTTTCTATTTTTATTTTTATTTGTGATGCTTTACCGCTTTTACCATCCTCGGTATTTCCAAGAAGTATTGACATCGGAATATCATAATTGTCTTTACTGTTAATTAAAAGCGGGTTTTTTATTTTAACCTTTGCCTCTGTGTTATCTATTCCATCAACTTTCGAAATCAATTCTATTTTAATGTCTTCAATAAAATTATTCAGTTCATCAGATAACGTTTTCACTCGTATAATATTTTTTTTGTATAATGTATCTGAAATTAAGGAATCAGTTAACATTTCTTCCGATAATGAATTACTTTTATTTTCAAGAATAGATGCTGTTTTTGTAATTTCTGTTCCGGGGTTTATAAAAAAGGCTAAAACTCCTTTTGAGATATTTAAGGCAAGTAGAAGGCTGAACATATTAAAAAAGAGAATACCTATACATAGAAAAAGAAAGCTTACTTTAATGCTTTCGGCATTCTTATAAACCTTCATTACATAAATAGGGAAGAAGACCATTGTTAATCCGATGGCTCCAATAAAAAGGAGAGGTGCTGCGCCCGGGAAAGTCATTATTTTAAACAGCGTTCCTGCTAGATAAATAATCAATGATATAGCGCCTATAATATATGCACTATGAAGATTCCTGGCATTTTCATCTCGAAGTTTTGATATAAGTATGGCAGGAATTAAAACGAGTCCAATGGTCGAAAATCCGATAAGCAGAAGCAGGTTAGCTCCCGGATAATGCTGTATTTTGAATAGAATTCCAAAAATAAAAAGAATACCTCCAATAATAGAAATAAGGTATATGAATAAGCTGCCTTTTAATTTCGATTCTTTTTTCATCACCCATAAAGCGGAAGGGAAAAAGATAGCTCCAAGTAGAAAAAATCCCAAAACCATTAAAGGTCCGGCCCCCGGCCAGTGCTGAATTTTGAATAATGCTCCAACGGTGATCATCAACAGGGAGATCAATCCGAATATTTTCATTGTTCTTTTCATAAATCTGTATTTTTTGTCTATTAACAATAATGTATTTTCCTGAACTTTTTTTAATCCTTTGTTTCCAATTATTTTTTTAACTTTTTCAAAAGCTTTTTCAAAACTTAACCCGTCCTGCATTTCATTTTCCACTTCACAGCATATATGGTCAATCAGTTCGTCCCGAAGATGAGAAAATGAAATGTTTGCCTTGGAAACTTCTGCAATAATTATTTCAATATTTGCTGATGTTAGATCTTGCATAGTTCAAGGTTCAATCCTGGTTTTAACAATATATTTATCATTTCAATAAATTCTTGCAGTTCTTTTATTTTTTCTTTGGCTACATTTTTCCCGGTTTTAGTAAGCTTGTAATAGATCCTTACTCTTCCATTTATTATTTCTGATTCTGTAATTACAGAACCATCGGTTTCCAGTTTATGAAGAATAGGATAAAGCGCGCCAAATGTTAATTTTATCCTGCCTCCGGTCATTTCATGCACTTTTTGTGTAATTTCATAACCGTACATTTTGTTATTCTCCGTCAATAATTTCAACACGATCGATTTTAAAGAACCCTTAAAGAGTTCTTTTGATATCATTTCTTTATTTGTATCAGAATTTTTCATATAATAGAATCTTATATATTGCAAATATAGTATATTAAAATATCAAAAGTCAAGAAAAAAGTAAAATATTTTATTTGAATACGTAAAAAATCATCTCCGTGACTTGCTATTTATTTACTTTCCTTTTAATGTAATACAATTTAAATACGCTCTTATGTTATAATTTTAATTTTACAAGAGATTTATTTAATCTAATTTTTATAATTTTGCCGCACCAATTTCATATTTATATAATTTAATGATGAAACAAATAATATTTATATCTACAATAATTGTTGCTTTTGGAATATTTGGTATAACAATTTATCAAATATTTAAACTTTTTAAACTTACGAAGCCTTTTCCAATTAGGGATATAGCGAAAAGAATAAACCTGACTTTAAAAATTGCAATCGGACAAACTAAAATCTTTAGAATGCCGGTAATTGGGTTATTTCATGCGCTGGTATTTTGGGGGTTTTGTATAATACTTTTTGGTTCATTGGAAATGATGATTGATGGCATTTTTGGAATAGAAAAGTCGCTGTCATTTTTAGGTGTTTTCTATACTTTTTTAATGGCATCGGGCGATATATTTGCTTTAATAGTTTTAATTTCGATCGTTATTTTTCTTTTTAGAAGAATATTTTTAAGAATTAAAAGATTTTCCGGAATTGAAATGCATCATAATTCGCATGCTGATGCAAATGTGGCATTAACCTTAATTTTATTATTAATGGTTTCATTATTAGGAATGAATACCTTTTATTATGCTTTAAAATCGAGCGATGAAACGCTGTATTATCCAGTTAGTAAGATAATTGCAAAATATGTTTATTCATGGCCTAATACCCGTTTAGTGTTTTATTATAATGTAAGTTGGTGGTCGCATATACTTCTTATATTCATATTTATGAATATTTTGCCATACTCAAAACATTTTCACGTTTTTATGTCGGTTCCCAATGTTTTTTTAAGCAGAATGGAGCCTTTAGGCAAACTTCCTAACATGGATAATGTAACCAAAGAAGTGAAAATAATGATGGATCCGAATTTAGCGTAT
>DAOLWT010000185.1:3194-4536 GCA_035421345.1 Bacteroidales bacterium | reverse complement strand
GCAGAACCCTTCGATTTAATCGGGAAATTCACTTCTTAATATTCCGATTGCTTATATGCTTTCGGTATTATTTGTAGATACTTTTTTTTACAATGAAATAATAAGAAAATGTAATTGATTTTTTTTATATTTGTGTTTGTTTAAAAATGATAATAAGAAGTGTTTATTAATAAAATTTTAAATTTAAAACCATGGGAATTTTAAATAAAATTAAAGGCGAATTTATAGATATCATAGAATGGTTAGATCCATCAAATGATACAATGATTCATCGTTTCGAGAGATATGAAAATGAAATAAAATACGGAGCTAAACTTATTGTTAGAGAAACACAAGTTGCCGTATTTGTTAACGAAGGACAAATAGCAGATGTGTTTTTGCCGGGTACAATTACCTTAGAAACGCAGAATATGCCTATTCTTACTACTCTTAAAGGTTGGAAATATGGGTTTCATAGTCCTTTTAAAGCCGAAGTATATTTCTGTAACACCAAAAACTTTACCGACCTAAAATGGGGAACCAAAAATCCGGTTATGATGCGTGATACTGATTTTGGCATGGTTCGTATTCGTGCCTTTGGTAATTATGCAATGAGAATTAAGGATCCGGTAAAATTTATTAAAGAAATTGCAGGAACGGATGGTTCTTTCACAACCGATAAAATTACCGAACAACTTAAAAATATTGTCATGACTCGCTTTACCGATATTGTTGCTTCTAGCAAAATTCCGGTATTGGATTTAGCTTCTAATTATGATGAACTTTCAAAATTTGTTTACGATAGAATAGGTTCTGAGTTTTTAGAATATGGTATTGAACTTTCAAAATTTTTAGTTGAAAATATTTCCTTACCCCCCGAAGTGGAAGCAGCTATGGATAAAAGAACAAGTATGGGGGTTGTTGGTAATTTAAATGCATTTACTCAATATCAAACAGCTGTAGGAATAGAAGAAGCAGCAAAGAACCCAGGCGGAAGTGCAAGTGCTGGCATTGGTATGGGAATGGGGTTTGCAATGGCAAATCAAATGGGGCAAAATATGTCTCAAAACAATAATATCAATCAACAACAAAATACAACTCCTCCTCCTTTAAATCAATATTATGTTGCGGTTAACGGACAACAAAGCGGGCCTTTCGGAGAGCAACAACTAGCTCAAATGGCACAATCCGGACAGCTCACAAAAGATTCATTGGTGTGGAAAAATGGAATGGCTGAATGGCTTGCTGCTGGTCAAGTTCCCGAAGTTGCTAAACTTTTTACTCAGGTTCCACCTCCGCTTCCCCCTCAAAAGTAAGGGAAGTTAGGATACGGTTTTGAAGCCAGTTGTTTTGGAAATAGTTA
>DAOLWT010000185.1:0-3094 GCA_035421345.1 Bacteroidales bacterium | reverse complement strand
AGTTTTAAAGATTTGATTGTTTATCAAAATACGTATGAAGCTATGTTAAAAGTAATGAAGGAAGTGATTCCTAAATTACCAGATTGTGAAAAATACGATTTAAAAGATCAATTAAGTCGCTCCTGTAAAGCTATTCCTCGTTTAATTGCTGAAGGGTATGCAAAAAGACAGCAAAAAGCGGGCTTCAGAAAATATTTAGAAGACTCAATGGCGGAATGTAATGAAACAATGGTAAGCCTGATGCAGTCTAGAGATATTTATAATATAGATTTACAATTGATAAATTCTTTAATTGAAACATATGATATTTCAGGAAGGCAACTTTATATGCTTGCTGAAAAATGGAGAACATTTGAGAGAAAATAATTAGGGTGTGATTTATGAATTAAACTAAATTTTTTGTAATTATTAACCAAACAAACTTCATTCCCCAAACCTATTTCCTCACCTTACCCCTTATACTTGTTTAATATGCAAGATCAATACACACCGGAAACATCAACCAATAATCAACTAAAGTGTAAAGATTGTGGAGCATTTTTAAAATTTGCACCCGGTACGAATGCCATTACTTGCGATTATTGTGGTGCTTTTAATGAGATAGAAAAATCAACAGAAATTGTTGAAGAAATAGATTACGAAAAATTTATTACTGAAAAGCTTAGCCTCGAAAAACAACAAACCATTGTTACGGTTAAATGCGCAGAATGTGGTGCTGCAACTACATTAAAATCGAATATTACTTCCGATTTATGTCCGTTTTGTGGGACAAGCCTAGTTGTTGCCAATGGTAGTGCAAGTACTATCCTAAAACCTAAATCGTTGTTGCCATTTGGCATTACTCAAAAACAAGCATTTGAACTCTTTCGATTGTGGATTAAAAAATTATGGTTTGCACCTAATTCCTTAAGGAAATACGTGAACAATACCGATAAATTTAATGGAATGTATATTCCGTATTGGACTTATGATTCAGATACGGATAGCTCTTATACAGGTTCCCGAGGAGCATATTATTACGTTACTGAATCGTATACCTCAACCGAGAATGGAAGAACCGTAACAAAAACCAGACAAGTTCGAAAGGTGCGATGGACTCCTGTTTCGGGTTATGTAAACAATGCTTTTGATGATGTTCTTATAACAGCCAGTCAGTCCTTGCCCCTTAAATATATCGATAAACTAGAACCTTGGGATTTGAAAAATTTGATTCCCTATGATGATAAATTTTTAAGCGGATTTCGTACAGAGTGTTACCAGGTTGATGTAAAGAAAGGATTCGAAAATGCTAAAATTAAAATGGATCCAGTAATTCGATTTGCTGTAAAAACAGATATTGGAGGCGATGAACAACAAATTTACACCTTAAATACAACCTATCGCAATATTACATTTAAACATATTCTTCTTCCCTTATGGATAAGCTCTTATCGATATCAAAATAAAGTATATCGTTTTATGGTTAATGCAAGAACAGGCGAAATTCATGGAGAAAGACCCTGGAGTGTATGGAAAATAATATTGTTCTCTTTGGCTTGTATTCTAGTTATCACAGGAATTTTAATAATAGTAAAAATGAATAAATAATTTATTAATTTAGAAAGGAATGCTAACATGAAAAAAGTATTATGTGTTTTAATTTTTTCTGCACTTATTAATTATGCTAATGCACAGCAGAAATATTACATAATGTATGGAGATACGCTCAATCTGCTCGATTCGCAAAACAAAAAGCAAGGATTATGGCAAGATACCACTTTTGGAAACGTGTCGAAAGGCTATTATCTAGATAGTAAAAAAGACGGGATGTGGATTACCTATAATTCCAAAAATGTAATCACTAAAATGGAATCATATAAGAATGGGTTAAAACATGGCACATTTGCATTTTTAGACGATTACGGATATTATAAATCGGAAGCAACATATAAAAATGATAACCTTAATGGACCTCAACGTAATTTTGCTGCAGGAGGGCGTATTTTAAAGGAGGAGTATTATTTAAATGGGAGTATGCATGGCTTAAAAAAGGTATATTACGAACAAAATAATATGATT
The DNA here is from genome assembly GCA_035421345.1 of Bacteroidales bacterium. Classification (GTDB taxonomy): domain Bacteria; phylum Bacteroidota; class Bacteroidia; order Bacteroidales; family CG2-30-32-10; genus DAOLWT01. The sequence continues at coordinate 1,036 of DAOLWT010000185.1, read as the reverse complement.
TTAGAAGAATCCTATTACAAATATGGATTACGCGACAGCATTGCGAAATATTATAATTCGAATGGTAATTTAATAGCCATTTACCCCTATAAAATGGGAAACTTCGAAGGGGTTGTTAAAACTTTTTATTCAAGTGGAAATTTGCAATCAGAAGAAACATATTCCCAGAATATATCGAATGGCGCATATAAAGAATATTTTGATGATAGTTTAAAAAAAGTAAAATTATCGGGTCAAAATATAAATGGAATAAAAGAAGGGAAGTGGATAGAATACGATATTGACGGAAAAGTGATAAAAACAACAACCTACAAAAATGGAGAAGAAAAAAAATAAAAAAAACCTCCATATCCCAGTTATAAAATAACGAAGTAAATAAATCGATATTTTTTTGTTAAAGATATTGAAAAGGTTAATTATTAGGAGTTTTTTCATATCTTTGCACGCTTAATAACAAAGATTTAATTAAAAAATGATTCGAATAACATTCCCTGATAAAGCTGTTAGAGAGTATCCAGCTGGTGTTACTGCTTTTGAAATAGCAAAAAGCATTAGCGAAGGATTAGCTCGTAACGTATTAGCTGCTAAAGTTAATAATGAAGTGGTAGACCTATCAAGGCCTATTCACCAAGATTCTTCAATAGCGCTTTATACATGGGAACACCCCGAAGGGAAAGCAACTTTTTGGCATTCTTCTGCGCATTTAATGGCCGAAGCAATAGAATCGTTATATCCTGGCGTTAAATTCGGAATAGGCCCCGACATAGAAAATGGGTTTTATTACGATATCGATTTTTGCGGACAACAAATATCATCCGACGATTTTAAAAAGATAGAAGAAAAGATTTTGGAAAATGCGAAGAAAAAGGGTGTTTTTCAACGTAAAGAAGTATCTAAAGCCGATGCAATTTCCTATTTTACTAAAAAAGAGGATCCGTATAAATTAGATTTAATTAAAGACCTCGAAGATGGTACAATATCATTATATCAGTCAGGCGAATTTGTTGATTTATGCAGAGGTCCTCATTTACCCGAT
>DAOLWT010000184.1:0-4599 GCA_035421345.1 Bacteroidales bacterium | reverse complement strand
ACCATTAAAGAAACATTTACTCCTGCAACTGACTACAAATATCCATTTATGATTAGTTAATAATACGTAATATGTTAAAAAATATTTCTGAAATTTTAACCCATTTTGGCATTAAACCCATTAATGAAGGTGTATGTACCGGTACCAGATGGTATAATACCGAAGGAGAAATAACAATTTCTGCTTCGCCTATCGTCAATAAAGAAATTGCGTTGGTATAAAACGCTTCATTTACGGATTATGAAATGGTAGTTAAAAAAGCGGAAGAAGCTTTTATTTTGTGGTGAGAAATCCCTGCCCCTGAAAGAGGAGAGATTGTACGACAAATTGGACTTGCCTTGCGTGAAGCAAAAGAAGACCTGGGCTATTTAGTTTCTTTGGAAATGGGGAAAATATATCAAGAAGGACTCGGAGAAGTACAAGAGATGATTGACATTTGCGATTTTGCTGTTGGGCAATCACGATTACTAAACGGTATTACCATGCATTCGGAAAGAAGAAACCACCGGATATATGATCAATACCATCCGTTGGGAATAGTTGGATTAATTACTTCTTTTAACTTTCCGGTAGCCGTATGGGCATGGAACTCTACGTTGGCAGCCATTTGCGGTGATGTAATTATTTGGAAACCTAGCTCTAAAACCCCTATTTGTGCTATAGCTACACAAAATATTATTGCAAAAGTGCTAAAAGCAAATCATTTACCGGAGGGTATTTTTAACATGATTATTGCCAAATCGAGTGTGCTTGGCGATAATTTTGTTGCTGATAAAAGAATCCCCTTATTCTCTATTACCGGCTCGACCAGAGTTGGCAAAAGAGCCGGAGCAATTATTGGAGAACGACTCGGGAAAGCAATACTCGAACTTGGTGGAAATAATGCTGTAATAATTTCTGATTTAGCGGATCTTAAAATGGCTATTACATCTACTTTATTCGGAGCTGTTGGCACCTGCGGACAAAGATGTACTTCTACTCGTAGAATTATTGTTCATGAAAAAATATATGATGAAGTTAAATCGAATTTGATTCATGCGTACAAACAAATAAAAGAAAAGATTGGAAATCCGCTTCAAGAAAACACCTTAGTTGGTCCGCTTATCGACAAATCTGCAGTAAACGCTTTTGTTCATGCAATAGAAGAAGCTAAAAAAGAAGGAGGGCATGTGCTCTTTGGAGGAGAAGTATTAGAAGGACCTAAATACACTTCGGGAAATTATGTTGTTCCAGCACTAATTGAAGCTGAAAACCACTATAAAATTGTTCAGGAAGAAACCTTTGCTCCTATTCTTTATCTTATAAAATATAAATCTATTGATGAAGCTATTGCATTAAATAATTTCGTACCACAAGGATTATCTTCTTCCATTTTTACACTGAATATGCGTGAAGCAGAAAAATTCCTTTCTGCTGCTGGCTCCGATTGCGGATTAGCAAATGTTAATGGAGGAACTTCCGGTGCCGAAATTGGGGGTGCTTTTGGTGGTGAAAAAGATACCGGTATAGGTCGCGAATCGGGCTCAGATTCATGGAAACAATATATGCGACGACAAACAAATACCATTAACTACAGCCACGAACTTCCGCTGGCACAAGGGATAAAATTTGAGTTTTAATACCAATTGCGTAGATATAATAGTCCAATAAATTGTACTATAACATCTATGTCATCGGCATTATCATTGTATAATTTATTCGTTAATCATAACGAATAAAAAGGATAGTAGTAATAAAAAAGGCTTTACCGAAATAAAGCCTTTTTTTATTTTTTAATTATTGGATAATTAGTTTTTTTGTAAGTACTCGATTCGTCTTTGTTTTAATTTGAACAAAATACACACCACTTTCAAACCCTGCTATTTCGGTTCTTTTTTCAATTCCTTTTATTTTTTCATAAACTCGTGTTCCAAGCATATTATAAATTTCAATTTTTTCGGCATCGCAATTATTTTCAATAAAAAAACTACCTAAACTAGGATTCGGATAAACAAGAAAAGAAGATAGCATTTTATTATTTTCTAATCCAGTTATATTAGTTCCCGTAACCATAATATCATCTATTTTAGAAATTCCCGTTGAAAGCAATGTTGCGCCATTAATATCGAAGTTTGATTTAACAACCCATCTTAAATAAATAGAATCGCTTTGATTTTCGCATGCTAGAGGAAGGCTAACTCCACTAATCGCCCCGGCAGTCCAATTATTTCCACAAACAATGGTTCCACCTGTTAAATCGGTCCATGTACTTGAACCCGCTTGTTTCCACTGCACTGTATAATCGCGAGGCCCCGGGTTATTACCACCTCCTTGAATTTTAGAATATACCTTTAGATTAGTATAGCCGGTGGTTTTAAAAAATATCATCCAACTTGTTGAATCAATTCCATTATCCCATCCAATTGCTTTTCCACATTTATCCGGAGAGCCAAGAGAGCCATTGGTTGTATAATCAATCGGTTTTTTAACATAAGATGGAGCACCAATTGTTCCATACTGACAACTGATGTATGATGTTGAATTAATTGGAATACTTTTGTCTGCGAGAGAGTCAGCTGATGTTGAAGGAAAAGTCCACGCAACAAGTGTATCTTGTGCAAATAAATTATTTGCTGTAGATAACAGCAAAAATATACTTAAAAAAATAGTAAAAATTTTTCTCATAATAAAACAGATTTTTAATTGTTTTTCGATATGTATTTATATTCATCTCGCAAAAGTAAAAAATAAAAAAAACTCACCAAATGCTTTTTAAATTAATTTGTTATTATTTTTATATTTGTATAATATACCTTAACCAAAATGATTGACTTTAAAACGATACTAAGTGCAAAATGTGTTGGAATTGCCGGTTGTGGCGGATTGGGTTCTAATTGTGCGGTTGCATTGGCACGAGTGGGTATTGGGAAATTAATTATAGCCGATTTTGATGAAGTTACGGAAAGCAACTTAAACCGTCAGTATTTTTTTCTTCATCAAATAGGACAGAAAAAAGTAGATGCACTCAAAGAAAATATTCGACTTATTAACCCAATTGTTACTATTGAAGTACATCCTATAAAACTAATTCCCGAAAATATTATAACATTATTCAAAACCTGCGATGTTATTGTAGAAGCATTTGATTTTGCCGATCAAAAACAAATGCTTATTGAAACGGTCTTGTCCGATATGACTGGAAAACCGCTTGTATCGGGGGTAGGACTTGCCGGGTGGGGAGATTCAAATGCGATTAAGGTTAAACGCATTAATAACCTTTATATATGCGGTGATGCTACGAAAGAAGTTTCGGAAGAGATGCCTCCATTAGCCCCTAGAGTTGGAATAGTTGCTAATATGCAGGCAAATGTAGTTTTGGAGATTCTACTTAAATAAATCTTTCATTCCGTTTATAAAATTTAGAATTTATCTTTAAAAAAATTCATTAATTTAGCATTTATTTAATTTCAGTTAAATGAAGATTATTCTTAATAATACAGAAACCGAACTAAATTACAGTCAAATTACTGTAAAAGAATTACTTGTAATAAAGAAATTTACTTTTAAAATGCTTGTCATTAAAATTAATGATAAACTTGTTAAAAATGAAGAATATGCAAATGCGCTAATACATAATGGTGACAAAGTAGATGTTATTCATCTGATTAGCGGAGGTTAATTAAATTAATACGTTAAATTAAATCTATTCTATTAACAATAAAAAAAATAACGCTATGTTTAAAACAAATGAATATTTTAACGGCAACGTAAAATCAATCGCTTTTACTACTAAAGAAGGTCCCGCAACCATTGGCGTAATGGCTATAGGCGAATACGAATTCGGTACTTCAACGGTAGAATATATGACGGTTACTTCCGGAAAACTTACAGTGAAACTTCCCGGTAAAAGCGAATGGACTGATTTTAAAAAAGGAGAAACATTTATGGTTGAAAAAGATAAAAAATTTCAACTCATCGTAAAAGAAGAATCTTCTTATTTGTGCTTATATAAATAATTTTATGGATAAAGTTAATATAGAAGAGGCTATTAATTTAGTTGTTACTATAAATATAAAAGAGAAAAAGAAATTTATAAGTTGTTCTCAGGCATTTTCAATTGCAGAAAAATTGAATGTTGCCCCTGGTGAAATTGGGAAAGTATGTAATAAAATTGGGGTAAAAATTATGAAATGTCAGCTAGGCTGTTTTTAATATGAAATCGAAAATCCCTGAACTTAAAGCGCATTATAAATTATGGCTTTCCCTGAATAACGGGGAAGGCATACTGCGCGATGGGAAATGGAGATTGCTTAAAGCCATTGAAGAACATGGCTCCATTTCAAAAGCAGCTACTCAATTAGAAATTAGCTATCGCAAAGCCTGGGGCGACATTAAAAAAGTAGAAGAATTATTGGGTATTTCGGTTATTGAAAAACATAGAGGCGGACAATTGGGTGGAAGCTCGGTAATTACCCCTCAGGGATTAAAATTAATAAAAGCATACAGCCGGTTTCACAACGAATTTGATACTTTTCTCAACAAAACATTTCAAAAATTTTCTCAGGAAATTTCATCTCTTTAAATGAAAATACTTATCGGAATAGACGATACCGACAATTT
>DAOLWT010000183.1:0-4609 GCA_035421345.1 Bacteroidales bacterium | reverse complement strand
CCGATGAATTGCCCTCATCATTGCGAAATATATAAAAGTAAACCTCGTTCATATAAAGATTTACCGGTTCGTATGGCCGAGTTTGGTACTGTATACAGATATGAACAAAGTGGCGAGTTGCATGGACTAACTAGAGTAAGAAGTTTCACACAAGATGATGCACATATTTTCTGTCGCCCCGACCAAGTAAAAGAAGAGTTTTTGGGAGTGATAGATATTGTATTGTATATTTTTAAAACACTTGATTTTAAAGATTATAAGGTGCAGATTTCATTACGAGATCCAGATAATAAAGAAAAATATATCGGTTCCGATGAAAATTGGTCGAAAGCAGAAAAAGCGATAATGGAAGCAGCCGAAGAAAAAGGCTTGAAAACAGTGGTAGAGCTTGGCGAAGCAGCATTCTACGGACCCAAAATGGATTTTATGGTTAAAGATGCCATAGGTCGTCAATGGCAGCTTGGAACCATACAAGTAGATTATAATTTACCCGAACGATTTGAAATGGAATATACCGGAAATGATAATCAAAAGCATCGTCCGGTAATGATTCACAGAGCTCCTTTTGGTTCTATGGAACGATTTGTGGCTGTTTTATTAGAACATTGTGCCGGGAAATTCCCGTTATGGCTTATTCCTGACCAAGCGATGATTATTCCAATAAGTGAAAAATTCATTAATTATTCAAAAAAAGTTTTGAATTTGCTAAATAATTACGAAATTCGCACCCTTATTGATGAAAGGAATGAAAAAACGGGTAAGAAAATCCGGGACGCAGAACTTCAGAGAATACCATATATGTTAATAGTTGGCGAAAAAGAAGAAGTTGAAGGAACTGTTTCGGTTCGAAAACAAGGACAGGGTGATATGGGAAGTTTTAAAATAGAAGAATTCGCCGATCTTATTAATAGGGAAATAAAAGAAATGATTCAACAATAAATATTAGTAGTATTCATAAAATTAGGAGGAATAACGTATAGCAACAACAGAGAATTTCAGGCCGCACGTTCGTCAATATGGACATAGAAAAGAAGATGCGCATAGTATTAACGAAAGAATTAAAGCCCCTGTCGTTAGGGTAGTAGGTGAAAATATTGAAACCGGTATTTACCCGATAAAGGAAGCAATACAAATGGCAAAGGATGCTGATTTGGATTTGGTCGAAATATCTCCAACAGCGAATCCGCCGGTTTGCAAAATTATCGATTATAAAAAATTCTTGTATGAACAAAAAAAGAAGCAAAAAGATATAAAAGCAAAAGCGGCAAAAGTTATTGTAAAAGAAATAAGGCTAAGTCCAAATACCGATGAACATGACTTTAATTTTAAATTAAAACATACCATTAAATTTTTGGAAGATGGTGCAAAAGTAAAAGTCGATGTTTTCTTTAAAGGTCGATCTATCTTATATAAAGAACAAGGCGAAATTATTCTTTTGAAATTTGCTGATGCTATTATGGAATACGGAAAAATTGAACAACTGCCTAAATTAGAAGGAAAAAGAATGATAATGATTGTTTCACCAAAGAAAAAATAAAAACCCAATTTGTTTAATAATTAAATAAAATTAAGTACAATGCCAAAAATGAAAACTAAATCCGGTGCAAAAAAAAGATTTGCTTTTACTGGAACCGGTAAAATTAAAAGAAAGCATGCGTACAAGAGCCATATCCTAACTAAAAAAGAAACAAAAAGGAAAAGGAACTTGACACATGTTGCATTGGTCGCTAAGTCCGATGAACGCAATGTAAGAAGAACACTTGCTTGTTAATTAATTAAGTATTAACCTTGCATACAGCCTTAAAAGATTCTGTGAAAATATCAGAACGCTGTATCAAAAAAAAAGATGAACTATGCCAAGATCAGTAAATGCAGTAGCATCAAGAGCTAAAAGAAAAAAAATCCTTAAACAAACAAGAGGATATTTTGGCTCCGGAAAAAATGTCTGGACGGTCGCTAAAAATATATACGAAAAAGGGCAACAATATGCCTACCGCGACAGACGAAATAAAAAACGTAACTTCAGAAGCCTATGGATTACTCGTATTAATGCAGGAGTTAGAGAATACGGTTTATCGTATTCCGATTTCATGGGTAAACTTCACGAAAAAAATATCAACATAAACAGAAAAGTTTTGGCCGATTTAGCTATGAACAATCCTGAAGCTTTTAAAGCAATTGTTGACGCTGTGAAATAATACAATATATATTGGGTTTTTAAAAAGGAATTTTGTAAAACAAAATTCCTTTTTTTTATTTATTGAAGGGCTGTATTTTTTAATAATATTTACATGTTTTTTCTAACCGATTACACTACTAATACCCTTTTACAACAATATCGGTAATTGCATTTGCAATATTTTCTTGTAATGTATCCGAAGGGTTTTTGGGGATTTCAATGGTTATAACTTCAACTTGTTTATCTAATCCGAAATAACTGCCAAGTGAACCGGCTGTTGAATATCCAATATCTTCTTTTAGCTCTTGACCTGTTCTATATGATAAATAAGCCGCTAACTGAAATGCCGGTCCGTCGTATTCTACACAATTCATGAACTGGTGTAAGACAATAACAGCATTGAAATGATAAAGGCTATCGAGTTTTAAAATAAATTTTGTTTCTTCTTCCGAGGCAGGTTTTTGTCCACCCCAATAAATTTTTTTGTCATTGTCAATAAGAGCAGAATCTTTTAATATCCAATTAGTCGCTGGAAAATTTCTATTTATATCTATATTGTTAGAATTCCCTCTTTTGTTTAATATATTCCCATCGGGGTTTAAAGAAGGAATACAAATTAATGTATTAACCGCTGATGCTTCTTCGAAAACGGCATTCATAATTTTTATGGATATAGGAATACCCGCCTTTTCATTTCCATGCATACTTCCAATAAGTAATATTTTTTTTCCTTGATACCCTTTTTTATAACAATAAATAGAATTGTTCAAGGGCGTTTTTTGAGAATGTGCTAACTCGTCAATAATATTATGTTTAAAGGTAAAAGCCGATATTAAAAGTGAGAAAATAAGTAAAAGAAAGATTGTGTTTCGTTTCAGCATATAAGTTAAAAATTAATAGTACTGCAAAAATAAGTTTCGTTTTCAATATTTTCCTATTATGTGTTTTTTTATATTAACAAAAAAGTGTGAAAACAAAAGCATAAAAAAATATATATTTGCGGAAATTTAATATAAGATTGAAAGTAAAGGAATTTTTTACCGAAATTTTTAAGGATACTTATAAAACAGCTCTTGTTTTATTTAAGATAATGATTCCTGTTTCAATCATCGTTAAAGTTTTACAATTAACCGGTGCCATTGAATATATTGGAATTGCGCTCTCTCCTTTCATGAGATTGGTCGGATTACCTGGAGAAATGGGACTGGTATGGGGCACCGGAATGATTACTAACTTATTTGGCGGAATATTAGCTTACTTAAATCTAGCTCCTTATTATCATTTAACGGTTGCTCAAACAACCATATTATGTTTAATGATGTTGGTGGCTCACACTTTTCCTATTGAACTGGCGATTGTTCGAAAAGCAGGGGTTAAACTAATAACTATGTTTATTTTTCGTTTTGGATTTGCTTTTCTAATGGGTTTTATTTTAAATTTAATATATAATGGATTCGATATTTTACAAGAACCATCGGTTATTTCATGGAAAAAACCCATTGAGGATACAACATCTATACCCATGTGGGCATTGGGAGAATTAAAAAATTATGGAATTATATTAGTCTTTATTTTTTCTTTATTATTTTTAATAAAAATACTCAAATTACTTGGTATTATTGAGTTGATTTCGCGAGGGCTGAGTCCATTATTGCGAATTATGGGAATAGGACCCGAAGTTACAACAATAGCCATTATAGGCTTAACATTAGGAGTTGTTTATGGAGGTGCTTTAATTATTAATGAATCAAAAAATCATCAAATAAATAAAAGAGATATTTTTTATTCATTGGCATTAATGGGACTATGTCATAGTTTAATAGAAGATACTATTTTAATGATGGCATTGGGAGGGCATTACTCAGGGATACTTTTTGCAAGAATTTTATTCTCGTTTATTTTTATTTGGCTACTTGTTAGATACACCAAAAAAATGAGTGATTTTAAATTTTCAAAATATTTTCTATCGAACGAAAATCATAAGTTGTTATCTTTAAAAACAAAAAAATGAAAAAAATAATTGTAATAATAGTATTCGTTGGCATATTTGTATCGTGTTCTAAAGAAAATCGTTATGAAAGGCGGTTAATTGGTACTTGGAATATTGTGCATATTGATTTTACTTCCGCAACAGATACCTCTAAATCGTTTGTGGCTGAAAATGCGGGGGGTGTTCAGTTTCTACCCGATGGAACCGGAAAGAATGATTATTCTTATAAGAATAATGCAGTTACGTATGTTGTTAAAGATCCATTTACTTGGTCAAACGAAAATAATGATAAAGTTCTTATAACTTCCTTTAATGGTTTAGGATATACAACAAACGAGTGGAATGTTGAAGAGAATAGTAGAAATAATCAAACCTTGCGAAATGTAGCATCGGATGGAGATGTTACTATTTGGAAGTTAGAACGATTTAAGTAAAAGAAA
>DAOLWT010000182.1:0-4673 GCA_035421345.1 Bacteroidales bacterium | reverse complement strand
TTTTGTTACTTTTTGTATCATGACAAAAAGTAAATAAAAAACAATTTATTCTATTGAATTTTTCTACGAGCGGTCCCACTTCGAGACGCCCTCCTTCGTCGGGCTCCTCAGTGTGACACACTAAGAAAAGCACTTATTAATATCGATTGCATATATGTAATAGTCAAATAAATTGTACAATAACATATATGTTATCGGCATAACCATTGTAAAATTTAAAATATCCTTTGGATAATTTTAAATTTACAATTGGTATTATTTCTGATTTTCGCTAGCCCAAGGATATTTTTCTCTTTCAACGCTAAACGTACTTTTGGTAGTTTTCGTTAAATCCAAGGGGAAGTATATTTTTTTCTGATCGCCGCAATAAGGCTCAACAAAACGCACATAATAAGGCTTGGCTTTAACATTGTTAAGGACAATATCAACATCATATAAACAGTTACAACGGCAACCTAGTGTTTTTTGAAATTCTTCAATTATTATCGTATCTTTATTGTAAGATACCTTACAATAAATGCTGTCGGGACAACAGTTAAAAGCAGCATTAATATGTTTAATACTTAATTTTTTGTCGGCACTACTAAAGGAATAGTCAACTCGACTTAAATTATCGGCTAAAGCAACCGTTTTTGTTTTAGCTTCATCTTCGTTTTTACATTTGGAAAAAGCAATTACTTTTCCACTTATCCCTTTTTTAGGGCATAATGAATTTTGAGTTAAGGTAAATCCGAAGAATCCAATAACGGAGATGCTTAATAATAAAAATAGAAAGCTTTTCTTTTTCATATATTTAGTTTAATAGTTTTCTTTTTTTTGATAAACCATTCCTTGATATGTTGCAATTAATTCTTTATTTTCACTAGTAACAGTTATTTCATAAGTTGCCAATTTCTGGTTTCTCGATATTTCTTTAGCTTCTGCATAAATCATGCCTTTTTTGGCTGCATTCAAAAAATGAATAGATGCTTGAATAGAAACCGCTATATTTCCATAGGAGTTAGCAGCTGCGGCTAAGGTAAAGTCGGCTAAAGAAAAAATAAAACCTTAAATGTTCTGAAACCACTCGTAGAGTTGGGTCATCAGTATTTAAACAAATAAGGTTTTATTAGTACAAATATATAAAAAAAGCATGCAAATGTCAAATAAAAATCTAGACACAACGGAAGTTATAGAAAAATCATATTTCGCAAATTTTTGTGAAGAATATAAAATTACCGATGAAAATAATACTATTGAGGCATTCATAAAATTCCCGAGTGAGCCAAAACAAAAAATAACTACCAAAATCTTTACGGAAGATAAAGAGGGTAACCTGGATATTCTTGTTTATAATCTTGATGGCGAACTTATCGCATACGATAACAAAAACGCAACCCCCGAAAAGCCAAATATTAATAATAACAGGGTAGATTGGTATAAGGTAAAGAGATATGCTGACCCAAAAAAGCTAACAGACCCAAAGACAGGGGAAATAACAATAATGAAATATTGTTTCCCCAAAGGTACCGGTACACATCCTTTTATCCCTCCAATGGTACGGAATAAGTTTATTAAAAAAGAAAAAATAAAAACGCTTGTACTTACCGAGGGGTATAAAAAGGCATGGTTGTCGGCTTATTATGGACTCGATATAATTGGTTTATCATCTATTACGCACTTTCGCGATAAAGATACACAAGGCATGTATAATGATGTATTGCGGATTGTAAAAGAGTGCGAAGTTGAAAATATTATTCTCTTACACGATGGTGATTGTATGAATATTTCTTTGAATGCTTTTGAAAAGGAGAAAGATTTATATACCCGGCCCGGAGGATTTTATAAAGCTGCATTAACGGTAAGAGAATTATTTAAATCCTATAATGATAAAGTTGAGTTTTATTTCTCACATGTAAATAGTAGTATTAACGAAGAAAATCCAAAAGGTATTGATGATTTATTAATATGTTTTAAAGGGGAAGAAAAAGAAATAATTAATAGTTTACTTAACTATTCTCATAAGTCAGCGTATTTTTATAGAGAAAATATTACACTTAATTACAAGTTACTTACAAATCATTTCGGGTTTAATAATGTTGATGTTTTTTACCTTAAACATCAAGAAAGAATTAAAGAGAAACTCTTTGTTTATCATGGCACCAAATATTTATATAACGAAAAAGAAGGTCGATGTATAATAGTACGTCCGGCAGAAGCAGATGAATATTTCCGTATTGGAGATACATATTATAAATTTATTCGTATCCCAAATAAATATAAACAACTCGAAAAAACATTCCAAGCAAGGCAAAAGGGAACAATTATCGATGATTTAGGAAAAGATATTATTAAACATATTCCTAAATATGAAGCCTTTTGTAATATTCCTTCTCATATAGAATACAATATGATTATGCATAACTGTTTTAATGTGTATTCTCCATTTACGTACGAACCGGAAAATGGAAAATGTGATTTAAGTCTTGAATTTGTTCGGCATATTTTCGGGGAGCATTATGAATATGGGTTAGATTATTTACAGCTATTATACCAAAAACCAACGCAAATGCTACCTATTCTTTGTCTAATCAGCTACGAAAATAATACAGGGAAAAGCACTTTTGTTAAATGGCTAAAAGCAATATTTACCCAAAACTGCACTATTGTTGGAAATGACCAATTCCAAGACCAATTTAATGGCAGTTGGGCTACAAAGTTATTAATAGCATGTGAAGAAAGTTTTATCGAAAAACAGCGAGTAATGGAGAAAATTAAACAATTTTCTACCGGGGATAAAATCCCTTTAAGAATGATGCAGAGAGATGCTGTTGAAATTGATTTTTTTGGAAAGTTTATTCTTTGTTCAAACAAAGAGGATAAATTTATTATCGCCGGTGCTCATGATGATCGATTTTGGTTGAGAAAAATTCCTACCCCCACAAATGATAATATTAATATCCTACATGAACTTATTAATGAAATCCCCTTTTTTCTAAATTATTTAAATAATAGAAAAATTTTCTCTAAGCAAGAGGGTAGAATGTGGTTTCGGAAAGGATTACTAATTACAGAAGTATTTAAAAAACTAGTTGAGGCAAATAGACCTTCAATTGAAAAAGAATTATTCTATAAGTTAAAAGAGTTATTTATTGATACCAATGCACAAATATTACATATTCCTATGGCTCATATTAAAACGTATCTTCTAAATAACGCTAAATACCAAGAAGACTATATAAAACAAACTTTAATTAAAATGGGGATTGAACAATATAGTGTAAATGGAAAATATGTTACTAAAAGATGTAAGGCACCTTTCCATGGACAGGATGGAAAAATTATTTATGTCGATTACGTTTTAAGACCTTATGTTTTTTTTAGAAAAGATTTTTTAACCGAAAAAGAATTTGAAAAATATAATAATTCAGAAATAGAAAATGAAGATTAAAAATGCAATTCTATCAAAGTACCTTTTTTTTTGTTACAAGTGTTACAAGTGTTTTAATAGATTGATAAACAATATAATAGATGTAACAAGGATTGTTACAAATTGTTACAAACTGTTACAAATAAAAATGAGATGTAACAAAAATGTAACAAAATGTAATAAGGCTTGTTACACTTAATAAATTGAAATATAGAGTTTTATAGCGATGTAACAATTGTAACAAAAAAAAAGCTAGTTCAGAATATCAAAAAAGTTAAAATAAATAATTAACCTAAAAAACCATCAATGAATAAAAAAATTTGCCCCCAATGTGGAACAGAATTCGAAGGTAGAGATAACCGAATTTATTGTTCGAATAAGTGTAAATCTTCCGCTTTTCGTAACGGAAATAACGGAAATTTCGATAAAACAACCGATTTAGGAACGGATGAAACGTTTTCAGAACGAATTGAAAAACCGTTTTTAACGGAAACGTCTAAAATGAAAGAAACATTATTACCGTTAACTATTATGTTTTCACCGGAAGAAAAACAAAAACTTAAAATTCAAGCCGATGAATGCGGAGTTGATATTAATACTTTTATACGTGTTCGCTCCCAAATGACCCAAACAAACGCTATTCAATTACAGAATATAATTGAAAAGCAAAAAAAAGAAATAAACGAATTAACTATTAAATTAAAATTTTTTGATAATCTCAAACAAACATCTGTAAATGATACTCCTGGAGAAGATGGCGTTTATATCAATATTACTAATGAGCAAATAGATATGATAAATGATATCATAAATATTGTTGATGAAGAAGAAAATGAAGAAGAACAAGAATTTTTAGAGGAAAATAGAATGAAATTTAATAAAGAAATAGTTTTATCTGTTTTATCTAAAGGCGTGGGAAATCTACATTTAGAACATTATAATTCCGAAAATTATAATGGAATACATATTTATAACGAAATAATTCCGGACCTCATAAAACAAAATAAATAATAATTAAACTAATTCAATTAAAACAAATTATGGGAAAGCACATAAAAAAATCGAGCAGAAAATAAAATCCCTGTTTGATAATTTGTTATATAAAACGTATCTTTAAAAATAATATGCAAAAAAAATAATAAAAGATGCACAATACATAACAATTTTGATGGATATATACACCTGTTGGGGAATTGGGGTGTATATATAAACCGTTGAACTAAACCGCCCCTTTGCAGAGGCGGTAAAATGATGGTAAATTTAG
>DAOLWT010000181.1:0-4748 GCA_035421345.1 Bacteroidales bacterium | reverse complement strand
AAAACAGGGTATTATAAATTATAATTTAGCTATAATCGCATCGGTCATTTGTTTGGTTGATGCAGCACCCTGATTAATGACATCGGGTGAGCCTTTCATTTTAAGCATGTCATAACATCTTATTTTTCCTTCTATAACAACGTCAGCCACGGCCTTTCTTATACGATTAGCTATCTCCATTTCATTTAAATGCTCTAACATCATCACAGCTGAAAGAATCATAGCAATCGGGTTTACAATAGAAACGGGATAGTCGGCATATTTAGGAGCAGAACCATGGGTAGGTTCAAAAACAGCAACCCCTGTTTCAGGATTGAACTGTGCTGATGTTGCGAAACCAAGACCTCCAATTAAACCGGCAAAAGCATCGGAAACAATATCACCAAACATATTCTCGGAAACAATGACATGATAATTTTCAGGGTTTTTTGTTAACCACATCATCATAGCATCCACATTTACATCTTCCACATAAATATTAGGATACTTTGTTTTCGACAATTCCTGTGCAATTTTCAGCATCATCCCTGATGTTTCTCTAATAACATTCGGTTTTTCACATAAGGTTATTTTATCGAAACCACGTTTTTTGGCATATTCAAAAGCAGCAGTAATGATACGGGTAGCATATTTCTTCGTAATAATACGAGTTGAAACAGCTAATTCCGGACGAGGACACCATGCAAAATTTTCTTTAAAGCGAGGGTGCGTCATTAATGCATCATAGATTTGATCAGGAGGATTGGTCCATTCAACACCACCATATAATCCTTCGGTATTCTGACGGAAAACCATACAGTCTACAATCGGCTCATCGATTCCGTTCTGACCGGAGCGACGAACAAAATTCAAGGGATTTCCTTTTAATGTTTGACAAGGACGCATACAAATATCCAATCCGAATTTCTGACGCATGGTTACTATAGGACTGTAATATATAAGTCCTTTATCTTTTAACATCGGATTAAGTTCGGAAGTCGCTTTATCTTTTGGTTTTGAAGTTATTGCTCCAAACAATCCGATTTTATGCTCTTCCAACAATTTAATTGTTCTATCGGGTAACGGGTTTCCTTCATTACACCAGAAATCCCAACCGATATCGCCATTTACATAATTTGCTTGAAATCCGGCAGCATCCAGCACACGGATACATTCCTCAAGCACCGATTTTCCAATACCATCACCAGGCATTGCTACAATAGTTCTTTTTGACATATCTTTTAATATTTTATTGTTAATTTTTTATCAAAATTACGATAGAAATTAAAATATGCAATTATTACCATACAAAAATAAAAAACCGGCAGTAAAAAGCCGGTTTTCCTTTTTTTTAATAATCAATTAATATTACCAGATTTTTGCTCTTTTCTCTTCCTTTAAAAACATGGGGTCGCTTTCTTTAACAGAAAATGCATCATAAAATTCGGGAATATTTACAATGGCTCCGTTAACACGTGCATTTCCGGGTGAATGAACATCTTCTTTTAATCTGCGCATTAACTCTTTATCGCGAATAGACTGACTCCATACTTGAGAATATGACAAAAAGAAACGTTGCAAAGGTGTAAAACCATCAATTTTAGTGGTATCTCCCGATTTAGCTAATACCGATTTTAATGCGTTTAATGAAACGGTTAATCCACCAACATCGGCAATATTTTCGCCAAGAGTTAATTTACCATCAACATGCAGACTGTCGAGCATTTTAAAATTGTCGTATTGTTCAACCAAAACAGCTGTTTGCTTAGTAAATTTTTCAGCATCTTCTTTCGTCCACCAATCCACTAAGTTTCCTTCTTTATCGTATTGGCGGCCTTGATCATCAAATCCGTGTGTCATTTCATGTCCGATAACCGTTCCAATAGCACCATAATTAACAGCATCATCTGCATCTTTAAAAAAGAAAGGAGGCTGTAAAATACCTGCAGGGAATACGATTTCATTCATGGTAGGGCTGTAATACGCATTTACCGTTTGAGGTGACATATACCATTCATTTCTGTCGACCGGTTTCCCTATTTTATTAATCATAAATTCGAACTCAAACTTATCGTTATTCATAATATTCTTCACATACGATTCGGTACCTATTTCTAATTTAGTATAATCTCTCCAAACATCGGGGTACCCTATTTTTACGTTCATCGTATTTAATTTTTCTTTTGCTGCCTTTTTGGTTTCAACTCCCATCCATGCCAAATTTTCTATTCTTTCGCTTAAGGAAGTTTTTAGATTATTTACCAAGGTTACCATTTTTGTTTTCGCTTCTGCAGGGAAAAATTTCTCCACATACACTTGTCCTACTGCTTCGCCCATTCCTCCGCTTACTGTTCTAAGAACTCTTTTCCAACGAGGTTGCATTTTTGTTTTTCCCGACATTACTTTTCCATAGAAATCGAAATTTTCATTTTCGAATTCAGAACTTAAAAAAGAAGCCGTACCGTGAATTAAATTCCATCTTAAATAGGTTTTCCAACTATCGATGCTAATATCTTTAAGAAGTTTACTCATGTTTTCGAAGAAAGATGGCTGACCAACATTAATATCGCCGGCATTAGCCAATCCTATGTTAGAAAAATAATTACTCCAATTTAAATTCGGATTTTTTTTCTGTAAATCTTCGAGTTTAAATTTATTATATCCTTTAATGGGATCGCGAAGTTCTAATCTTGTCCAAGATACCTCGGCAAGTTTGGTTTCAATATTAATTATTTCTTCGGTTGCTGCTTTTGCTTTTGTTTCGTCGTTTCCTAATAAGGTAAACATTTTGTTAACATGTTTTTTATATCCTTCTAAAATTTCCTGCGAACGAGGATCTTTCGATAAATAATAATCTCTATCGGATAAACCTAGTCCACCTTGTGCAAGCTGTGTAATAACCATTTCGCTGTTTTTCTCATCCTGAGCAGCATAAATAAAAAATAAAGGATAAATACCAATAGTATGTAAATGAGCTACTTCTTTTTGAAAATCTTCTATTGTTTTAATATTATCGATTAATGCAAATTCATCTGCCAGCGGGCTAATTCCGTCTTTTTCAATTTTTGCGGTATCCATACCTGAAGTATAGAAATTTCCTATTTTCCTTTTATTACTCGATTTTTCGGCTTTTTCATCTTTAGATGCATCTTCTAAAATACTTTTTAAATCGTTGTAATTTTTTTCCTGAAGAATATCAAATGCTCCATAACGACTATATTCATCGGGAACAGGATGATTCTTAATCCAGTTCCCATTAGAGTACTGATAAAAATCGACACCCGGTAGAACAGTTTTATCAATATTGGCTGTATCTATTGCAGCAACAACATCGGTTTTTTCTTTTTTACTTTTGCAATCCGTAAATCCTATCATAATAGTAACGAATAAGGTCATTAACAGACCGGTTAAAATTAATTTATTGTTTTTCATATATTTTAAAAAAATTTAAAATTGATTCTTAAACAAAATAGTTGAATAGTATAATCTCTAATGGCAATAAACAAGCAAGGTATTATTCTGCTCGAACAGGAACAGTAATAATTACATTCATTTTCATTCTTTCTCCTCCGCGAACTCCCGGAATATATAAGACAGGCTTTAACAAACTAACAATTTGATTATCAATCCCATATCCAACTCCGCTAATAACATTTATATCCGATAATGTACTATCAGGCATAACATCGAAGCTTACCATTACTTTACCAAAAATTTTATTCGATTTTGCATCTTCCGAATAAACGATATTATTAGCCAAATACGAAAACAAGGTTATATCGCCTCCTTCATAATAGGGCTCTGCTTCAGTAACCAAGTTAAAATTAACATCGTAAGGGTTTTTTTTTGTATTCTGAGAAAAAACCATTATCGGAGCATAAAGAAGAATAAGGAATAAAATGCTTATTTTTTTCATTTGTGTAAATTTCATATTATTAATCACAAAAATAAACATTTTTTTTTCTTATCTAAATAAAAACCACTACATTTATTCACTAAAAATAATTTACATGAAAACCTTGATGAAAATTCCTTTTTATATTCCTTTTTTAGGAATCGTGTTCAGTTTTATTTTATTTATTATTGCTGCAAATTATCCAAATACCATTATACTTATAAGTGCGTTAATCCTATTTTTCGCCTCCGGTTGGTTTTTAATTATTCGTTTTTTCTTAGGTGTTTATGGTTTTTTCGGAACCATATTAGACTCGAAATAAAATTATATCCTGAAAGATAAATTGTATCCTCTTTTTAAATTATTTTAAAAAAAAGAGAATATTACAGTTTATACAATAAATAAGAATTCTTCTATGAAAGAATATAGTTTTGAAGGAATTATAAAAGCATCCGAAGTTGGAAAAGGAGGTGCTTATGTTGAGCTACCCACCCATTTAGAAAAAGAACTCGAAATAAAAGGACGGATTAAAATTCATTGCTTTTTCGAAAATATTGAATACAGGGGCTCTTTGGTTAAAATGGGAACCCCTTGTTATATTATCGGAATTACAAAAAGCATAAGGAATAGCTTGAATAAAACCATAGGTGACAAAATAAATATTCGGTTTTTTAAAGATGAAAACAAACGAATTATTGAAACACATCCTTTACTTATTTCCGCGTTTAAACAAAATAATGATTTACTAAAAAAGTACGAAAGTTTGAGTTATACTGCCAAAAAAGAAATGAATACCCTTCTTACTTCTGCCAAAAAAGAAGCAACATTAAAAGAAAGATTCGAAAAGATAATTACCGATTTAACCAAAGCTAAA
>DAOLWT010000180.1:0-4749 GCA_035421345.1 Bacteroidales bacterium | reverse complement strand
AAATATTTTCTTTATAGATACAAAAGTAGCAAAATGTACTTAAAAATGAGGTTATCCTAATTTTTTATAGAAAAAATTCTATTATAATATTTGCTGCTATTATTACAGCAAATCCTATTAAAACCGGCTTTATTACTTTTTTAGAGGAAACAAAAGTGGCATAAACTACTTTTACCACATTATTACTTATAATTGCTTGGATGGTTGCAAGCGTTAGGATACTTTCTGAAACACTATATTTTCCTTGAAAAATATTAATTAAGAAAGGGTCTATATCGGTAACACCAACAATAAAGGATAAAATAGTTAATCCATTTTCCCCAAAATTTTCTACTGCATACCATGTTACAAATGAAAAAGCAACGTATAAGGCGGTAAATAATAAAGCTACTTTAAATTCTAGTGGATTTTTATCTGCTTCAATATTATCTTTCTCAATTTTTTTTAATGGTTTTTTTCTTATTATTATTAATGCAACTACGGCGGAAATAACAGCTAAAATCAATAAACTTAAAAATAAATTAAGAAATAACTGTTTATTAAATATAAAAAGCAATATTAGAATCCGAATATACATCATGCATGTTGCTAATATAATTGCACCTGCGTATTGGTTTTCATGACAAGAAGAAGTACGACTTTTTTTCGATAAAATAATGGTAGTTGCGGTGCTACTATATAAGCCACCTAATATACCTGAGATAATAATTCCTGAATCTTTAAATACAAACTTTTTTAATAAGTAACTAATATACGAAATAGTAGATATTACAACAACCGCCAACCACACTCGATAGGGCGTTATATTAATAAATGAAATAAATTGTTGATCCGGAATAATGGGTAATATAACCCCTGCAATAACCAGGAATTTACCTAAGGTTAAAAATTCATATTTATCGAATTGTTTAGACATTTCCCCAAATGATTCTTTTAATTCGGTAAATATAAGAATGGTAACAACCACCAACATAAATAACCACTTGGGTTGTGTAATAATGAGGGGGGCTAAACAATAGGTAAGTATTCCTATAACAATGGTTGTTATTCCGTATACTTTAAAGTTAACAAGTCGAAAATAATAATAAATACTAAGGAATATAATAATAGCTAAACCTCCTCCTAAAAACAAATCGTATTGTAACGGAGTAATCATACAAAGAATATATCCTAATATTCCGATAAAGGTAAATGTACGATCGGTTCCAAAAGGCTTAAACTCTTCATTCGATGGATGCAAACGTCGTTGAGCCAGTCCTATGATTAATGCGAATAACGTGACTAAAACAAAATTGGTAAATTCTTCAGGAATATTTTCAATCATAATAGTAATTTGAATTATGATATTTTACGGATTTATTTAATAATTGTTACGCCTTTTTTAATCATTTTATTTCCATAAAACAATTGAATATAGTAAATACCTGAAGTATATTTTGCTGTATTTATTTTAAATGAATGGGTTCCTTGTATTAATTTCCCCGAATGAATTGAGTTTATTAATTTCCCATTTATATCCCTTAATTCTATTTGTATATCGGTCGATTCAGGAAGTAAAACATCAAACATAAAAATATCAATGGCCGGATTAGGATATACATTCGTAATTTGAGCCATATCCGTTTTTGATAAATCTTCCATTCCTGTTTGATTGTATAACTGATCTGCTTGGGTTGCTGATGCTTGAATATCGGCTAAATGATCGCCGGCTATAAGCGCAAAAGCAACAACAACAGAGTCTCCAGGCTGAAGTATAAAAGGCCCTGTACTGATAAGATCTGCTACATCATTTCCATTGGGAACGCCGGCTATATCGTGATGATCATAGGAATTCACTTTGAGAGCCGAATATTTTTCATAACTGTTAAACCCATCAATTATATTAATACTGCTAACATAACCATTAAATGCGCCATTCTTATCAAACGCATAATGATGAAGAATTCCATTAGAAAGAAGTTTTATTGCGGCATACGTTCCGCCATCTACCGAATAGGTGTACCCCATTTTGTTGGTAACATCAAATGCAATACGGTCTCTTGTCCCGTCTGAGCCTAAATCAAAATCAGCGAATAGTCCCGCATACAAAGAAGATAACGTAAGCAACCCATGATTTTTAATGGTATACTCTAAAACAATAAATTTATCTTTAAATGGCTTATTCCAGGTATATGTTTTATTTCGAATTGTTAAATTCATTTTATTTGTTTCCGCTAAACTATCGTTGAAAACAGAAATTGTTTCAAAATCAGAAATCAATGGAGGATTAACGCTAGAGATAACATTGGCTGTTTTAAAATCGTCATCATACGAATCGGTTAAAGAGCCGTAAACATTATCAGAAACCTGGGCAGTAGAATTCCCGACCATAAAACTACCACATTTTAAAAGAGATTTCCCGCCTTTATAGGTAACGCCAATTCCTTGTGAAGAGCTATTTTGTTGATTATACCCTATCTTTCCTTTACTGGTTATTGTTGCAGAAACTTGGTTTGTATCAATGGTTATATAATCTACATTTACAATAATAGAAAAGTACTGAGTAGACGTATAATTAGCAATAGGGTCATTAAAAATTAATTTAAAATCTATTGGTGAACTTATAGGAACACCGGGTAGAATTTTAACGATAAACGCATCCGATACATTTTTTTCTTCTAAGGTATTTATGGTGCCTAAAATTGCTTTATCTTTTATTATCGTAATGTAAGGGGAAAGAGTACTTAGCGTTACATTTAACGCACTATTTGAAGAAATTAGAAAATTTTTAAATACCCCTGAAATATAAAGGGTATCTCCTGAAACAAACGTCATATCATTGTGGTCGTCGATTGTATTTGATTTCATATTAATCCAAGGACTATTACTTGTTAATGCTTTATACATATTCAATCGGCCAGTGCCAAGCATTCCAATATAAGGTTCATTCGCCGGAATCGTATAAATATTATCGGTTGTTGCCATTAACTGTGCAGCAATTTGCAATGCTGAATAAGAAGGGTTCTGTGCTTTTACGATTGCAGCCGCACCAGAAACAATAGGGGCCGCCATGGAAGTACCCGACGATGACACATAACCTCCATTTATCCAGGTAGACCATATAGCAGCACCTGGAGCAGCAATATCGACCGATGTACCCCAACTAGAGCCACTATTTGTTGAACTAATCCATTTACAATCGTTTATATCGGTAGCAGCAACACTTAATACATTATCGTATGCTGCCGGGTAAAAAGGATAACTATTATGCGAATTCCCACAAGCAGCTACAACTAACGCATTCATATTATAGGTGGCATAATTAATAATACTTTGTCCGAATTCTCCAGCTCCTCCCATGCCCCCCCAAGAACAATTAACAATACTGCATCCATGATCAACGGCATAAACAATAGATTCATATCCGCGCGTAAGTGAACCCGAAGCATTATCGATTTTTAAAGGAAGATATTTGCATTTAAAACCAGTTCCTGCAACGCCAATCAGGTTATTTACTACTGCCGAAGATAAACCGGCAACATGAACCCCATGATTAATAGCATGAACTTGTGGAATACTGTCTTCTTCTCCTAAATCATATCCGTAATAATTATCGGAAAATCCATCTCCATCATCATCCAACCCATTTATAGGATCTGCATAATTTTTCTTTATACTTGAATTGAGTTCTGCATGATTTAAATCGGTACCTGTATCGGAAATACCAATAACAATATTTGTATCCCCTTGCTGTATTCCCCATGCTTGATATGCCTTTATTTTTTTGAGATGCCATTGCGAAAATTGAGCATTGGTTGTATCGGCTCTTGGATCGTTCGGGTTGTAAGCATCAAGTATTTCATATACATAATGAGGTTCGGCATATTCAACTAATCCGGTAGATAATAATTTATTGATGGCCGATTCCAACAGAATATCTTCTTCATAGGTAAGTTCGTAAATAAGTGACAAATCGACTAATTCTTCTCCATACTGATTATATCTAACGCTGGGGGATGTTTTACCTGGAAATTTTTTAATGTAATTTTTTGCTTTTATGCTTGTTAAAGCCTGATTCAATTTTGGCAAATCTATCGCTCTTTCATTACAGAATGCACTATATTCGGGTTTTATTTTAAAAATAATGGTTTTAGGTAAATAATCATCTTCTGAAAGATGTTCTTGCATTTTAAATAATTTGTTTTGAGCATTTATCTGTAGACTAATAAATGATAGTAAGATAATAAGAATACCCTTTAAATAAGAACTCATGCTGTTTTTTTTTGCAATTTACTACTTTTTAAGGCTGTCTCAAAATAATTTTTCAAATTCCGGAATATGATCTATAAAATTATATGTTTCTTTTTCAAAATCAATTAATGAGCAAAAATGTTTTTGTCCGTTCGTAATAATTAAATAAGGAACTTTTAAAATAATGTTATACCTAGCTGCCTGATCAAAAACAAGTTGTGAAATTGCTATGTGAGGAGCTTTACATTCTACTAAAACGGCAGGTTTATGATTATTATTAAAGACAACAGCATCATATCGTTTTTTTAATCCGTTCAGTAAAAATTCTTTTTCAATCGCTATTAAACCAGAAGGATATTTTTTTTCTTGAATTAACCATTGAATAAAATTCTGTCGAACCCATTCTTCTTCGGTAAGTGCAACGTATTTTTTGCGAACAGAATCAAAAATTTGTTTTTTATTATCTAATAATCTGTAACTGAAATTATATTCAGGCAAATTGAGTTTAATCATTTTTTT
>DAOLWT010000179.1:0-4755 GCA_035421345.1 Bacteroidales bacterium | reverse complement strand
GATTTTCTGTCGTATTAAGAAATTTACAGAAGTGGGATTTAACCTATATCGACCAAAACAATCAGAAACCTACTGTTGACGCTATTACAGGAGAACCCTTGTCTCCTAAAAAATTCAGTACGAATTTAGATAAAGCCATGAGGCATGTTGTAATTGGGGGTGAAATTTCTCCTCATAAGAATTTTAATATCCGCTTAGGCTTTAATTATCAACGCAGAAAAGAATTACAAGTAGATTCTAGATTGTCGACCGTTGGCATTAGTTGGGGTTTTGGGTTTAGGATAAAAAAGTTTAATTTAAGTTATGCTAGAGCCCGTTATCATTTAGCCGGATCGCCCAACCATTTCACCATTACTACCAATATTTCTGATTTTATTCACCCTAAATCATAAATTTAAAAAGGATTCTTCTTTTTAGCTGTTTTTTATTTCAGATAAAATTCTATTTTTGTGAAATAAAAAAGCATACATGAATGTAACAATTGATTCAAATTCGGGTTTTTGTTTTGGGGTTGTTTTTGCTATTCATGTAGCAGAAGAAGAGCTCCGTAAATCGGGGGAATTATATTGTTTAGGCGATATAGTTCATAATAATAGAGAGGTGGAACGTTTAGCTGCAAAAGGCTTGATAATTATTAATCACGACCAATTAAATAAAATAAAAAATTCAAAGGTGTTGATACGAGCTCATGGAGAGCCTCCTGAAACATATAGTATCGCATTAAAAAATAACCTCGAATTAATCGATGCTTCTTGTCCTGTTGTTTTAAAACTTCAAAATAAAATTCGACTTGGATTTGAAGAAATGAAAAAAAAAGGCGGACAAATTGTTATTTATGGTAAAGAAGGGCATGCCGAAGTAAACGGCTTAATTGGTCAAACATTAAAAGAGGCAATTATTGTAAATGCTAAAAATGATTTAGATAAGATTGACTTTAATAAACCTATTCGTATTTATTCTCAAACCACACAACCTGTTGAAGGATTTAATGAACTTATTCAAGAAATGAATAAACGGTTTATTGAAAAAGGGATTGTTCAACCCGATTTTATTCCGAATAACACAATATGCAGTCAAGTTTCTCATAAAGAACCTCGGTTAAAAAAATTTGCAGTAGAGCATGATGTCATTTTATTTGTGAGTGGGAAAAAAAGCTCCAACGGGATGTTTTTGTTTGGTGTTTGCAAATCGATTAATCCTAAGACCTATTTAATTTCCAAAAGAGAAGAAATAGATAAAGAATGGTTTAATAGCGCGCAATCGGTTGGTATATGTGGTGCTACTTCTACGCCTATGTGGTTAATGGAAGAAATTGCTGAATTAATTCGACAAATATAAACACATAATATGTTTTTTATCATTGCTCAAATTGTTTCTTTTATTACATCTCCACTTACGTGGATAATTGTATTGTTGTTATTAGCTGTATTTGTAAAAAATAAGAAATGGGCAAAACGGTTTTTAATATATAGCCTAATTTTTACCCTTTTTTTTACCAATAATTTTTTTGCTGATGAAGCCATTCATCTCTGGGAATATCCTATAACAAATGACAAAGATTTGACAGAAACCTATGATGTAGGTATTGTATTAGGAGGGGGAATGGTAACGATTGATGCCCCTTCACAACGCATGACATTTCGTAATAATATGGATCGCTTAATGCAGTCGATTTTGTTATATAAACAAGGTAAAATAAAAAAAATGCTTTTCTCTAGTGGATCCGGTAGTCTTGTTTACCGCGAAATGCGAGAATCGGCTCTTATTAGAAAATATTTGTTAACCATTGGAATCCCTGATTCCGATATTTTAATAGATTCTTTATCCGATAACACCTATCAGAATGCTGTATTTTCTGCACAAATCCTTAAAAAGGAATACCCCAATGGAAAATATTTGCTTATTACTTCTTCTACCCATATGCGTAGAGCTCAAGGCTGTTTTAAAAAAGCCGAAATTTCAGTAATCCCCTATAGTACGGGTCTTCAAACAGGAAAAAGAATGATAGACCTGAAACATTATATTATCCCTAATTTGGGGGCATTAGGTGCTTGGGATAAATTAATACACGAAGTAATTGGGTATATTGTATATGCAATAAAGGGGTATCTCTAATTTATGAATCCGAATTTATGACAGCAACTTCGCTTTTTATCGTTATTCTTATTTTTTTTATAGCCGATTTTTTTCTGGAACGTTGGCTCGATTATCTTAATACAATCTATTGGAGTAATGAGCTTCCGCTCGAATTAAAAGGGATTTACGATGCGGAAAAATATGCTAAATCGCAAGATTATGAAAAAGTGAAACATAATTTTAGTAAATTAATAAGCATTATCTCGTTTTTAGCAATGCTGACTTTTTTATATTTCCAAGGGTTTGCAATTGCTGATAAATGGGCATATTCTTTATCCGACAACCCGATTGTTATTGCTATCATCTTTTTTGGTGTGCTTGGTTTTGTATCCGACCTATTAACCTTGCCATTCCAAATATATAGCCAGTTTGTAATTGAAGAAAGATTCGGATTTAATAAAACAACTGTACGAACTTTTATTTTAGATAAATTAAAATCATGGCTTTTGGCAATTATAATTGGAGGTGGATTATTGTCGCTCATTACATGGATTTATTATTCAACGGGCAGTTATTTCTGGATTATTGCATGGGCTTGTCTTTCCTTGTTTACTATTTTTATGAATATGTTTTATTCCAGTTTAATTGTTCCGTTATTCAATAAACAAAAGCCACTTGAAGAAGGCGAATTAAAGGATGCTATTTATAATTTTGCTAATAACGTTGGGTTTAAATTAGAAAATATATTTGTTATCGACGGGTCAAAACGCTCTAGTAAAGCCAATGCGTATTTTAGTGGCTTAGGTCCTAAAAAAAGAATCGTGTTATATGATACCCTTATTCAAAACCATTCGAAAGAAGAACTAGTAGCTGTGTTAGCACACGAAATAGGTCATTATAAATTAAAGCATACGCTTCAAGGAATGATTGTTTCGGTTATATATTCAGGTATTCTTTTTTTTATTCTTTCTTTGTTTTTAGGAAATCCATTGTTATCTCAAGCATTGGGAGCTAGTAAAGGAAGTTTTCACATGGGAATAGTTGCATTTGGCTTGTTATATACTCCTATATCATTGCTACTAGGATTGGTGATGAATTTGGCGTCTCGAAAAAACGAATTTCAAGCAGACCGCTATGCAGTCAAAAATAATCAAGGGGATGCATTACAAAATGCATTAATAAAGCTTTCTGTTGATAATTTAAGTAATTTACGACCACATCCGGTATATGTTTTTTTCTATTATTCGCACCCCCCATTATTAATGCGGTTAAAGCAAATAAAAGAAACGGATAAATAGTATTTTAAATCATTAATATCCGAATAAATTATATATCTCGTTCCTACGGAACTTTGAATAATTTGTATTTACTTGTTTTAGAAATATTTCGTCCCGTACGGGACGTGATATTTATAGAATATTATAAACATGAAAAAAGGAAGCCCCACCCGCCTACCGGCCGGCAGGTTAGGGGCGAAATATCTTCAAATAATTGATAACAAAATAATTTAATCGCATATAAAATATTTTTACCGGACAACAATAATTTTAAATATTATTTATAGTCAGAAGTCGATTTCCATTTAGGAAAAATATGAGTATAAGCTACCCGTTTGCCCACTTGCAACAGTATTTTTAACTGATCGATGGTGCCCTCCATTTTCCAGATTTCGTTAAATTCATCATCGGGAGTGTGATATGTTTTTGAACGATAATGAGATTGAATTTTTTCACCTTCTTCTTTTCCTAAGTTAATATCATCAGTTCCGTTTCCAATAAAGAGAGCCGGAACACTTGCTTTAACAAATGGTAAGTGGTCTGACCGAAAATACATGCCTGCTTCGGGATATTTTTCCTCCGATAAATAAAAACCTGCTTGTTTAAGTTCTTCTATAAAATAATCTTCCAATTCCGATTGACCTGCGCCGGTTATATAAAAATCGTTTGTTTGATTTAAGCAGTTAAGCATATCAACATTAATATTGGCAATGGTATTTTTAATAGGGAATATAGGATTGTCTACATAATAATACGCACCCAACAAACCTTGTTCTTCGGCAGTAACAGTTAAAAATACGATGGTCCGTTCCGGTTTTGTTTTTATACTTTTAAAAGCCTGTGCTAATTCAACTAAAGCAGCAACACCACTTGCATTGTCAATTGCTCCGTTATATATGGAGTCGCCTGCTGCATTTGGTTTTCCAATACCGAAATGATCCCAATGAGCAGTATAAATAATAACTTCATCGGGGTATTTTGTGCCTGTAATTTTTCCGATTACATTGTGCGAATGATTATAGTTAACTGTAACATCTATCTTGGTAGATAGAAAAAGGTTTAAGGATGTTCCTTTAAAATTTAATTCATTTGCTTTGGCTAACAAGTTGGTATCGGAGGAACTTGATTGTAATAATTTTTTAGCGCTGGTTTCAGTAACCCATCCTAATAAATCACATTCTTGGACTTCTTTATTACGATTATCAAGCTGTAAACGATTGGTGTTGAAATTATTTTGCAATACACTGAAAGGATAGCCGGCGGCTTCTGTTTTATGAATAATAATACAGCCCTTTGCTCCTTGTCGAGCAGCTTCTTCAAACTTATAAGTCCACCTGCCATAATAAGTCATGGCTTTGCCTTTAAAAAGACTGGTATCACCTATCCAGAAGCCAGGGTCGTT
>DAOLWT010000178.1:0-4825 GCA_035421345.1 Bacteroidales bacterium | reverse complement strand
AAATAAAAAATAATTTTTAACGCATGTCGTTTACCGTTTATAAATCATCGGCCGGATCGGGAAAAACATATACCTTGGTTAAAGAATATATTTTATTAACACTGAAAAAGCCTAGTCAGTTTAAACATATTCTTGCCATTACGTTCACCAATAAAGCGGCTAACGAAATGAAAGAACGGGTAATTCAATATCTTACTGAATTATCGGCAGAAAAATTAAATAGAGATGCTACTAGCGTAAAACATTTACTGCCTGAGCTTATAAAAGAAACCGCATTCTCGGAAGAAGAAATTAAAATAAAAGCGCATCAAGTACTCCAATCTATACTTCATAATTATTCCGATTTTGCCATTAGCACCATTGATAGTTTTGTTCACAAAATTATTAGAACTTTTGCACACGATCTTAAAATACCTTTGAATTTTGAAGTAGAATTAGATACAGACCTACTCTTAACCAATGCCATTGACTTGCTACTCCAAAAGGCCGGAACCGATGAAAAATTAACAAAAATATTAATAGAATATATTGAAAATAAAACAGAAGATGATAAAAGCTGGCATATTGAAAATGACTTACATAAATTTGCACAACAGCTATTAAAAGAAGACAATTTGGTTCATATTGAAAAAATAAAATCGTTAAGCATCCAACAGTTTTTAGATATAAGAATAAAACTTAATAAATTAAAGGCCATATTCGAAAAAAACATATCCGTTATTGCTCAAGAAGCCTATGAAATTATATCAAAAAATAATATCGCTATAAAATCATTCTATCAGGGAGAAAAAGGAATTGGAAAATATTTTCAACGCTTATCTGAAGAAATATACGATAAAATAAAGCCTAACACATATGTGAAAGATACCATTGAAAGCGATAAATGGTACTCAAAAACACTAAATGATATTGAGAAAAATAATATTGAAAATATTAAAGAAAAGCTTATTGAATATTATAATAAAATAAGTCATTACACTGAGAAGCACCACAAGAGCTATATTCTATATCAATTAATCCTAAACAATATTTATCCGGTTGCTGTTTTAAATGAAATTGAAAAAACAATTGATGAGATAAAGAAAGAAGATAACATACTGCCTATTTCGGAGTTTAATAAAAAAATTTCAGCTATTGTTTGTTCGCAACCTGTTCCTTTTATTTATGAACGTATCGGAGAAAAATTCCATCATTATTTAATTGATGAATTCCAAGATACATCTTCATTGCAATGGATGAACCTACTCCCATTAATTGAAAACTCATTATCATATAATTATTTTAATATGATTGTAGGAGATGCTAAACAAGGTATTTATAGATGGAGAGGAGGCGATATTGAACAATTTGCAATACTCCCAGCTATCTCTGATTCTATAAAAGATGAATATTCTAAAGAAAGAGAAGCCTCCTTGATACGAAATTTTGAAGGAAAAAACCTCGATGCTAATTATCGATCTAAAAAAGAATTAGTTGAATTTAATAATGCGTTTTTTGCTTTTATTGCACAGATAAGCTCCGATTACATTAAAAATATTTTTAACAACAGTAAACAAAAATTTAACAAATTAAACACAGGGGGTTACGTAGAAATTAATTTTTTACACAAAGATAAAGAAATCGAAACTCCTTCTGAAGTGGCTTTAGATAAAGTTGTTGAAACCATTCATCATTTAATTCAAAATAATTATAAGCCTAAAGACATCGCCATTCTTTGTCGTTCTAACATTCAGACTTCTATAATTGCTTCGCATCTTATTTTAAACGAGATAGCTGTTATTTCAGACGAATCATTACTTATTTCTTCATCGGAGGATGTTAATTTTTTAGTTGCATGGGCAAATTTCATACTTAATACAGAAGATGAAATTGCGAAATGTGTTATTATTCAATATTTAATTAAGCATCAAAAAGTATTTGATCAGGATTATCATACCCTGATAAGATCGCTACAAATAATGGATGCTGACAAGAAACCATTTATATCAACATCACTTTTTATTGCGTATCTAAATAAAAACAATTTCAGCATCAATCTATTCCGGCTTTCCGGTCTTCCTGTTTATGAATTTTTTGAAAAAATTATTACACTATTTAAACTAACGAAAAACACCGATGCATTTATTCGTTATTTTCAAGAAAATATTTTCTTATACACACAAAAAAAACATGCTAACCTTTCGGGTTTTATGGAATGGTGGGAAGAAAATAAAGGTAAAAAATCCATTATTATTTCGGGCGATACCGACGCGGTAAAAGTGATGACCATTCACAAATCGAAAGGATTAGAATTTCCGGTGGTTATCCTCCCTTTTGCAACCGAAACAATTAGTAAAACGCTTCCCCCTTTATGGATTGAACCCGCTATTGCAGAAATTCCGGAATTAAAATCATCATTGATAAGCAATAATAAAACGGTAGAAAGTACAGCCTTCTCCGAATTACACCAAGTAGAAAAATATAAATCGATGCTCGACTTGCTCAACTTACTCTATGTTGCAATGACCAGGCCGAAAGAACATTTATATATTTTTACTACATATCCCTCTAAAGAAGTTAATGAGCCTAGTTCAAATGCTGATTTTTTTTATTTATTTTTAAAAAATAATGCATTGTGGGAAGAAAACAAACAAACGTATTCTTTTGGAAATAACGAAATCAAAAGGGTTGAAGAGGATAAAGAGGCTCTCGATGAAATAAAACCTATTTCGATCGCTTCATTAAAAACACAAGAACAAGTAATTCATATTAAGAAAAAAGCAAACGATTTATGGGACACCGAAAATCCAACTGCTAAAAGCGAATGGGGTAATATTATTCATTATGCATTTTCCCTCATTTTTCATGAAAAAGATATTGATAATGCCATTGCTCACCTCATTTTAAAAGGTATGATCGTAAAAGAAAACCAAAAAGAAATAACACAACAGATTACGGCTATTATATCGAACCCTCTTTTAAATCCGTATTTTAAATTGGACTTACACATAAAAAATGAAGCCGAAATACTGTTAAAAGATGGGTCCATTATTCGTCCTGACCGTATTGTTATTAAAGACCAGGAAGTTATTGTAATAGATTATAAAACAGGGATTCCATCTCAATCTCATCATAGTCAAATTGAGATGTATGCCAACACCCTCACAGAAATGGGTTACAAACAAATTAAGAAAATACTGGTATATATTGACCAAAATAAGATAGTAGAAGTATGATAAAGAATTCGCTATATAATTTTTTAATTTAATTTTATCGATCTCTTATTTTTTAATATAAATTTGTAATACACAATAAAAAAACGACCTATGGCAATAACAGTAACATTAATAATAATAGGATTTCTCCTTTTAATTCTTGTTTTTTCATACAATAGTCTTGTTTCTAGAAGAAACAAAGTACAATACGCATATAGTTCTACTGACGTTATGCTTAAAAAAAGAAGAGACTTAATACCCAATTTAATTGAGTCGGTTAAAGAATATATGAACTTTGAAAAAACCTTGCTTACCGATATTACAAAATTACGTACTCAAGCAATGGACGAGACATTAACAGACCAACAACGTTTTGAAATAGAAAATAAAATATCGGGAGTATTAGGAAAAATTAAAGTTGCTGTTGAAAATTATCCAGATTTAAAATCAAGTCAGAATTTTCTGCAATTACAAGCTTCTCTTAACGAAGTAGAAGAACAGATTTCTGCTGCCCGTAGAGCCTATAATGCAGCTGTAATGAGCTATAACAATGCATGTGAAATGTTCCCTTCCAATATTTTTGCAAGTATGTTTGGGTTTATACGGAAAGTTTCTTTTGAAATACCTCAGGGCGAAGCGGAAAATGTGAATGTAAAAAACCTTTTTAATTCAAAATAAAACAATAATGGTACACTTGTTTAACAAACAAGAATCGCTTTTATGAAATCGTTCGAAGAAGTATACAGAGAGATACAAGCACACTTATATTCGCTTGAAGAGCTCCGAAAGAATCAACGCTATAGAATGTGGATTTTTATTCTTAGCTGGATTTTAGTATTTTTTATTGGCATTCTCTTTTTTTTAACAGGGAAAGAAACCGTTATTTTAATAGCGCTTTTTATTATAATCGGATACGGTATTGTTGCTTTAATTTATGGAAGAAAAGCCATTTACAAATTCAAACAGACGTATAAAGATATTGTTATAGGCCCTCTTGTTCGTGCTATTGGCCCGGGATTACAATATCAAAAAAATAATTATATAAATAGCGATCGTTATTATGAAAGTCGCATTTTCTTACAAACTGCCGACCGGTATATTGGGGAAGATTATGTATATGGCATGATCGATAAAACAGCCATCGAATTCTCTGAATTACATACCGAATATAGAACGCAGGATGAAGACGGGAAAACACATTATCATACTATTTTTAAAGGGCTTTTTTTGGTAGCCGATTTTCATAAAGATTTCAAAAGCAAAGTTGTTGTAATGCCCGATTACACCGAGAAAGTGTTAGGAGGTGTAGCTAACTTCTTTCAAAAAATAAATATTTCGCGCGACAAATTAGTATATATGGAAGATCCTGAATTTGAAAAAATGTTTAAAGTTTATAGTAATGATCAAGTAGAAGCGCGATATATTCTTTCCCCAAATATGTTGAATAGAATTGTTTTGATGAAAAAAAGATTAAACAAAAAGATTCATCTTTCCTTTGTTAACTCAAAAATGTTTTTGGCTATTTCCATGAATAAAAATCTATTTAACCCTAAACTGAATAAAAGCGTTCTTAATCCTTATTTTATTCAAGAATTCTACCAGCAAATAATAGAATGTGTTCAGGTTGTAGA
>DAOLWT010000177.1:0-4853 GCA_035421345.1 Bacteroidales bacterium | reverse complement strand
ATCTGTTTGATGAACCGAAAAAAAAAGCATTAAATCTTTTTCTATCTTATTTAAAATAAATGTTATTCTTCGCTGAAAAAATATACTGTTTTTTTTCTATATTTTAAGATATAGTTTTATCTTAGCAAACATAATCCGTTTAAAAATCCGTATAAAATGAGAAATAATTTTATTTACCTTCTAATTATATTTTCAATATTATCTACCAACCTTATTGCATCTACCAATGAAAGTCTTTTAAAAGATAAATCTTCCGTTTCTATGGGGAAGAAAAAGTGGATGAAACGGTCAAAAGCAAACTCTCGCTATAAAAGTGGGGATTATAATGGAGCATTAAGGATATACCGCGATATATATAATGAGAATGCAGGAGATGCCTCATTAAACTTTCTCATAGGAAGATGCTACGTTCGATTAAATGAAATGAATGACGCTTTAAAATATTTAACTACCGCCGAAGAAATTCAACCCGATGTTAATAAGATGCTTCATTTTCATAAAGGAGAAGCATATCTATACTTGGGAAAAATTGATAGTGCCATTATCGAATTTAATGCATATAAATCTACACTTAAAGGATCTTCTTTAAAAAACGACCCTGTTTTTGAATTGGCTGAACAAGCTGAAACTGCCAAAAAATTAATGGCATCACCGGTAAATATTACCATTAAAAATATGGGGGCAGATATAAACTCTCAATTCGATGACGGCATGCCTGCTATTTCTGCCGATGGAAAAACACTTATTTTTACATCCAGACGTTCCGATACCAAAGGCGGCGGTATTGACCCTAATACCGGACAGTATTATGATGATATTTATGTTGCCGAATGGGATGAAGAAACCGCTAAATGGAACATATCTACCGAAGCCGAAGGATCCATTAACACCCCCGGTCATGATGCAATCCTCGGAATTTCGCCCGACGGAAACACTATTTTTGTTTATCGGAATATTATTAAAGTTACCGGAAGTGGCGATATTTACTATTCTACAAAAAGAGCGGATGGAAAATGGGGAGGTGCTCGTGCACTTCCTAAACCCATTAATTCATCGTATTTTGAAGGTTCTTGTAGTCTTTCCCCCGACGGAAACACTTTGTATTTTGTAAGTGAAAACAAGAAAGGATATGGAAATGCCGATATATGGAAATCGAAACGAATTAATAAAACGGAATGGGCTGAACCTGAAAATTTAGGTCCAATTATTAATACAGATGCAGACGAAATGAGTGTATTTATGCACCCCGACGGTAAAACATTATTTTTTGCATCAAACGGACATAAAACAATGGGGGGATATGATATATTTATGACTCAACTAAAACAAAACGGTACATGGACAGAACCTATTAATCTAGGATACCCCATTAATACTTCGAAAAATGAATTAACATTTACTATAACTGCCGATGGAAAAAAAGCTTATATAACCAGCACCAAAGACAATGGATTTGGCGGAGCCGATATTTACGAAATTGATATGCGTAAATACGAATACCCTATAAAGATTGAAGGTGTTGAACCCGAGGCAGAACCGCTATTATCTATATTAAAAGGGAATGTGTTAGAATCTAATTCTGCTCAAAAATTAGAAGCCGAAATTTTAATTAAAGACGTAGAAACCGGTACTATTACAAATATATTTACCAACGAAAACGGAGATTATTTTATAACACTAACCGGCGACAAAGAATACGAAATAATGGTAGAAAAAGAAGGATATAAAAAATACAGCGAAAGTATTAAACTCTCTTACGACAAAGAAAAAACATTTACCTTGTTTAAAATTATTGTTCTACAAGCAAATCCGACTGAGGAGAATAAATAAATTATTTTTTTTATAAAGAAACTATGAAAAATCTATAACTTTAATAGATTGCACATTATTTTCCATTGCACCATTGTCTTTAGCTCCTATAAATTATACCAATTGTAAATTTAAAATAGTCCAACGGATATTTTAAATTTACAATGGTAATGCCGATGACATATATGTTATGGTTCATTTATTGGACCATAACATATATGCTTTCGGTATTAGACCTATTTTTCGAAAGAGTTTAGGTTTTTAGAACTATTATCTAATTTCCACTATATATTTATCTACAAACTCTCTTACACATCCTTCGCCCCCTTTTTTGGCAAGAATAATATGGGCCACTTCTTTTACCAAAGGGACTGCATCGGCCGGACAAGCCGATAAACCGACTCTTTCCATTACCTTTAAATCATTTACATCATCACCAATATAAGCAACATTTTCCATCCCAATATTTAATTCTTTACACCAATTTTCCATCACTTCCAGTTTGTTCCATGTTCCTATATAAACGTTTTGAACACCCAATAATGCTGCTCTATTTTCGATAATTTTACTGTTTTTTCCCGAGCTAATAAATCCTACATATTTCCCCGATGCAGTTAATGTTTTAATTGCTAAGCCATCTTTTGCATTAAATTTTTTAAATTCATCGCCTCCCTCTGTATAATACATGCCTGCATCGGTAAGGACGCCATCAATATCGAGGGCTAAAAATTTAAAATCGAAACTTTTTAATTGATAATACGTCTTTTCTAAATTCTCCAAAATAAGTCTGTCGACAGGATAATTCAGTGCTTCCGAAAACAATACCAACTCATCGAGTTTGGGTTCAGATATGCCATTTTCTAGTGACTTAATGGCGTCGGCCGACAAATTACACATAACACCGAGTTGCTTATGCGAAAGCTGTCTTTGTTCTCTTAGGAACTTAATATTTTTATGTATAAAGTTCATAAATCTACTATTTTGTTCTTTTTTAATTTTTATACAATTACTCTGTTTACGGCAGTAGCTATAAGCTTAAGTGTATCATAGAGTTTTTTAAATTCAGCATGTGTTAGCTGTTGCGATGCGTCAGACTTAGCCACCTTCGGATTTGGATGAACTTCAATTAAAAGACCTTCTACATCCATCGCCATACATGCTCTTGCTAAATCGGGGACTCCATAGGCATATCCCATGGCATGACTCGGATCGAGTATAATTGGAAGATTAATATTTTCTTTTAAATATGCAACACCACATAAATCGAGTGTAAAGCGCGATTTTGTTTCAAACGTACGAATTCCTCTTTCACACAATATAACTTGGCTATTTCCACCTGAAAGGATAAACTCAGCGGCTTGTACAAACTCCTGAAGTGTGCTACCAAAGCCTCTTTTCAGCAATATTGGTTTTTTCGATTTTCCGCATTTACGTAATATACCATGGTCATACATTGCTTTTGCACCTATCTGCACCACATCAGCATATTCAATAACAGCATCAATATGAGAAGAATCTCTTACTTCGGTAACAATGGGAAATCCATATTTCTTGCGCATTTCTGATAATAACTGAAGTCCTTCTACTCCCATTCCTTGAAAACTATATGGAGATGTACGTGGCTTAAAACTACCGGCACGCAAAGAATGCAAGCCACATTCTTTTATTAACCGAGCGGATGATTCAATTTGTTCTTGTGACTCAACACCACAAGGGCCAATAATAACAAACGTATTTCTACTATCCCCTCCAATAGCATAATCGCCTATTTTTACTTCTCGTGTTTGCGACTTATATTTTCTGCTTGCTAATTGAATGTCGGAATCCGATACCCAAGCATGTTCAATAACATCTTGGTATTTATCGTCAATTTTTTTTACAGAAGAAGGGGTAACTAAAATATGATTTTCAGTCGTTATTAATTCAACCGCTTCATATTTTGTTGCAATCTCTTTAATACTGCTTTGGTTGCTGTTTTTCTTAACATGAATAATCATGACTCTCCTTTAATAAGGTTATTAAATTTAATGGATCCTACCAGTTTTTTATTTTGATCGACAACTGGCATAAATAAAATAGGGAAATCTAGCGATTTTATATATGTTAAAATATCTGTAACTGTTTCATAATCGTAGACAAAAGCCGGATCCGATTTTAACATATCATCGACCGATATACTAGAAATATGATCATAATTTCGAATTAAACTTTTTCGTACATCGGCATTGGTAATAATGCCTTTTAAAATACCAGCGGAATCAACTACCGTTGTGAAGCCCATTTTATGCGTATCGATGGATTTTAAGACATCATAAAATGTAATATTTTCGTGGAACAACTTAGGTGTTTCATCTAAATCGAGCATAAAGTCTCTTACACAATAATGACCTTCATATCATTGCTATTTAACCGAAGCAAAGCGGAACCGATAAACGCATTTTTAAAAAGATAACTTCCAATAACCACTACATTTACTCCCATATTTCGAAGAATAAACGATAACTCTTCGTTAATACCTCCATCGACATGAATTTTTTTTCCGGGAAAAGTATTTCTAAAATCATTAATTTTTTTAAAATTTTGTTTATTAAACTGTCCTCCGCTTTTTCCGGGTGTTGTAGCCATAAACAAAATAAAAGAAAACCGATTTTTAAAGGCTTCAAAAATTTCAATATCGGTTTCCGAAACAATGGCAATTCCTATATTCGAATCAATAATATCGGGGACAGTAAAGCCTTCCGGAACATTTTCGAATTGAAAAGTAACATATTCAATTTTATTTTCTTGAATAAGCGAAAAATATTTTTCGGGTTGTTTAGATATTAAATGCAGGTCGATAGGCGTTTTACTAATAGCTCTAATTTTTTTAATACCCTCAAATACGTTTATATTATCATTACAATCAATATGAAAAAAATCGACTCGATGTGCATCTAATTCTTTAATGAGCGAAGTAAGGTCTTTTTCAGTATTTGAATATATAGAGGCAGATATTTTCATGAAATGTTTTATGAAAACAATTTAACTATTTATTATTTGCTAGG
>DAOLWT010000176.1:0-4909 GCA_035421345.1 Bacteroidales bacterium | reverse complement strand
TCGCAAAACTTAATGTGCCTATTACGTAAATTTTGGAAATGTTACGGTTTAAATTATACAATGGTAATGCCGATAACATAGATGTAATAGTACAATTTATTGGACTATTACATCTATGCTTTCGGTATTAAAAAATGGAAGAAAAAAATTGTGAAAGTTTTAATTTAGAAATTTTGGAATAGATTGAATTAATTTTTTGGTATATTCGGTTTGCGGATTTGAATAAATTTCATCGGCATCACCGTATTCTTCAATTTTTCCTTTATTCATTACAATCATTCGGTCCGACATATATTTAACAACAGATAAATCATGAGAAATAAAAATATAAGTGAATCCAAATTCTTTTTTTAAATCGTTTAATAAATTCAAAATTTGTGCTTGTATCGACACATCAAGAGCAGAAACAGATTCGTCGCAAATAATTAATTCAGGATCTAATGCCAATGTTCGAGCAATACAAATACGTTGTCGTTGTCCTCCCGAAAATTCGTGAGGATAGCGATTGTATGAAGTTTCGGGAAGATTTACTTTTTTAAGTAATTCCATTGCTTTTTCTTTACATTGAGAATCAGTAGAAAAAATTTGATGAACTTTCATTGGTTCAATGATCGCATTTCCAATAGTAATTCTTGGATTTAAGGAAGAATAAGGGTCTTGAAAAATAATTTGTATTTTTTTTCTTTCTTTCCTTAATTCTTTTAAAGATAGTTTTGTGATGTCTTTTCCTTTATAATATATACATCCTTCAGTAGGCTCAATAAGTCTTAAAATGGTTCGTCCCAATGTTGTTTTTCCGCATCCTGATTCTCCTACCAAACCAAGTGTTTCTCCGGGATATACCTTAAAACTGATATCATTAACGGCTTTTACAAAGTTAGTAGGCTTCCCTAAAATATTTTTTCTAACAGGAAAGTATGTTTTTAAATTTTTAATTTCAAGTATCGGCGTTTTTGAATATAATTGATGTTGTAATTCTTTTCTTTCTTCTTTACGGATAACATTACTAACATTGTCATTTAAAGAAACCATTTTTTCAGAAATAACCCCATTTGCATTTTCTATCATAAAATCTGCAATGATTGGTAATGTTTTATATCTTTTTTTTATGTTAGGACGACAAGCAATTAATCCTTTTGTATAGGGATGTTTAGGGTTTGAAAATAATTGTTTAACCGAACCTTCTTCTACGATTAATCCTTTATACA
Organism: Bacteroidales bacterium; assembly: GCA_035421345.1. Classification (GTDB taxonomy): domain Bacteria; phylum Bacteroidota; class Bacteroidia; order Bacteroidales; family CG2-30-32-10; genus DAOLWT01. Next base: position 3,701 of record DAOLWT010000176.1, on the reverse strand, counting down.
TTACCATTATACGATCTGCAACTTCAGCAATAATTCCTAAATCATGGGTAATAAAAAGGATACTCATTTTTCTTGTTTGCTGAAGGTTTTTGAGTAATTCAAGAATCCCTTTTTGAACACTTACATCTAATGCAGTTGTGGGCTCGTCGGCAATAAGAATAGCCGGATTGCATGCAATTGCCATGGCTATCATAACTCGTTGTTTTTGCCCTCCCGATAATTGATGAGGGTATGCATGATACATTTCGGAAGGCCTAGGTAATTGAACTTCTTGAAATAATGAAATAGTTTTTTCTTTGGCTTCTTTTGAAGAAAGAGATAAGTGTAGTTTTACTATTTCAGAAACTTGTTTTCCACACTTCATTACCGGATTTAAAGAGGTCATAGGCTCTTGAAAAATCATGGCAATTTCTTTTCCTCTATAACTAACCATTTCCTTTTCGGATAACGATAAAAGATTTATTTTTTTGAGCGTATTAAAAATGATTTCACCTTGGTTAATTTTCCCGGGTGGTGATGCAATTAGTTGCATAATGGAAAGAGCCGTAACTGATTTTCCGGAACCGGATTCTCCCACAATTCCAAGGATTTCACCTTTCTGAAGGGTAAAAGCTATATTTTTTACCGCTTGGATTGTCTGTTGGTCGGAACGAAATTCAATACTTAAATTTTTAACTTCCAATAATGCTGTTGACATAAGAAAAAGAATGTTAAAAATAATCCCCCGGTTTTTTTATCGGGGGACTACCTGTTTATTTTTTTTTCGTTCCTTTTTTAGGTTCTGTCCACCCTATTTTATAATACTCGGGAGATTCTTTTAAAACTCGTTTAATCCATTCAGAACCATAGCCTACACCTTTGGGGTGACGTCCGCCGTCTTTCCCGTCATTAATATATCCGTCGTTGTATTTAGTAAAAATATATTCCCCTAATTCTTTCCATCTTTTTACAACCATTTCTGCATGCGAAACAGAGTAATCACTTAAATATTTTTTAGCAAGGGCAGGTTCTGTTTTTTCTAGTTCTGTAGCAACTTTTTCAACAGCAGGTTGAATGGTTATAAAATTATTTTCTATTTCCGATTGAACGGCTTGAATATCTTTAATAATATAAGAATATTTACTGTAAGCATAGTTTGATACTAAATTAAAAATCCACGAAGCCGAATTCCAGTCAAATTTAGTAACATCTGCCTTAGCAAAAGGTTCCGGTCTTTCTAACATACAACAATATAAAGGCATATAGCAAGTAGAATAAGAATCATCTAACCCATACCAAAATACACCACCTATTGCATTAGGCATAGAAGCACGCGATTGTGTAACAAAACTAAATGCAGTTTGTTGGGTAGATATAGGTCTTTCAAATCCGTATTTTGTTATTGTATCTCCTTCAGCTCTAAAATAAATATTTTTCCAACGATAAGGGCAACCGAATGGACCGGCGGCAATGCCTTTTGTCATGTCGAAATCAGTATCTTCAAAATGATCTCTCATTAAACTCATCATATCTTGTACATCTAGTTTTTCGTCAGGTTTTATAAACAATGGATATGGGTTGGCACCTTTTACACTTCTCCAATAATCGGAAGAAAAGTTTTGAGAAGGGGCTGCTCTTCTGAAAATACTCCAAACACGTCCTTCACAAAGAAATAAAGAGCCTGGTTCTAAAGGACAATAAGCATCCACAAAACTAAATTCCTTATCGGATTTAGAATCCCAATATCCCATTTTTTCAGCAAAAGAGAATAGATCGGGAGCGTAGATACAATTTTCCTTATCGTTTTTAGGTACTTCCCGAATTCTAGCTTGGTTAGCATGAGCACAAATATAGCCTTCCGGTACTTTGCGTGCAACCCAAACAACTCCCTTTTCTTTTGTTCCTTTTCCAATAATCTCCATTATCCATACTTCATTCGGATCAGAAATAGACATAGATTCACCGGAACTGGCATACCCATACTCATTTGCTAAATCTGTTATTATTTTTATGGCTTCTCTAGCTGTTTTAGAACGTTGTAAAGCAATGTATATTAGGCTTCCGTAATCCATAACGCCGTTAGGTTCTGCTAATTCTTCTCTTCCGCCAAAAGTTGTTTCTCCAATAGCAACCTGATTTTCATTCATATTGCCTATAACACGGTATGTATGAGTTACTTGTTTAATTTTTCCTAAATATTTACCCGAATCCCATTCATAAATCTCTAACGAGTCGGTTGCTTCCCAATCTTGGGAGTCTTTAAAATACAAAGGCTCCATAAATCCTCCCGCGTCTGCAGTATAGGATATCATAACAGAGATTCCATCTTTAGAGGCCCCTTTTGAAACCAAAATATTAGTACATGCTTTTGAAATTTGGGATCCTATTAAAAAAGTGAATAGGAAACATAAAATTAATAAATTTTTATTTTGCATAGGGTAAAATTTTTTAAATAATTAAAAATCAATTTATTAAAATCAAAATAATAAAAATTACATTAATAAGAATGTCAAAAATAATAAAAAAGGTGGATGTTTTCTTTTACAAGAGTAAAAAAGCAAAAAATAATGTATCTTTTTAAAAAAAATTAAGTATAAAAGGTTTCATATTAAGTGAAAAAAATTGATTAAAATACTTGAAACACAAAATGTTCTTGAAAACAAATACGAAATTAATATCGGAATAAACCTTTTTTAATGGTTTTTAACAAAAACAAAATATTAAAAATCAATAATATAACAAAAATTAATTTTATAATACAACCTGTTTATTAATGATATTATAAAATTGAAAAATGAATAAAAATAAATGTTAAATTTGCCCAATTTTCTTGTTAGGAGCATTAATAAAATAATGTAACTGACGGGGCGAAGCTTTGTAAAGGATAAAAGGGAACATATGAAAACAGCGCTAATAAGTGGAATTACCGGACAAGATGGTTCGTATCTCACAGAATTACTAATTAATAAAGGATATGAAGTACATGGAATTATTAGACGTTCGAGTTCTTTTAATACATTTCGTATTGATCATTTATACTGCGATAAGTCCGTCTTAAATAAGAAGTTATTTTTACATTATGGCGATTTAACCGATTCGAGTAATTTAAACAGACTCGTTGAAAAAATTCATCCGGATGAAATATATAACCTCGGAGCGCAAAGCCATGTGCAGGTATCTTTTGAAGTTCCTGAATACACTGCAGAGGTAGATGGAATAGGGACACTCCGTTTTTTAGATGCAATTAAAGAAGCAGGTGTTAAAACCCGTTTTTATCAAGCTTCTACTTCTGAGCTTTATGGTAAAGTTCAGGAAATACCACAAACGGAAAAAACGCCTTTTTATCCAAGAAGTCCATATGCTGCAGCTAAACTCTATTCTTTTTGGATAACTGTTAATTATAGGGAAGCATATAATTTATTTGCTTGTAATGGAATTCTTTTTAATCATGAAAGTGAAAGAAGAGGAAAAACATTTGTTACCAGAAAAATTACAGTAGCAGCGGCTAAAATAGTATTAGGTCAACAAGAAAAATTGCTGCTTGGTAACTTGGATTCAAAAAGAGACTGGGGTTACGCACCTGAATACGTGGAAGGCATGTGGAGAATACTACAGGCCGACCAAGCAGATGATTATGTGTTAGCAACGAATGAAACACATACAGTAAAAGAGTTTGTGGAGGAAGCATTTAATGTATTAGGGGAAGAAATTACTTGGAAGGG
>DAOLWT010000175.1:0-4932 GCA_035421345.1 Bacteroidales bacterium | reverse complement strand
CGAAAAAATTAAGGTAGCTTCTATTTTATTTTTTACTTTCTCAAGTTCCGTTTTATTTTGAAAACATTGTATGTTGTTTAGCTCTCCCTGAATAGCTTCTTCAGCTATTTCTAAACTTATTCCGTTACTTAATTTCCCTGTAATAATAAAGAGTCCTTTATCGATATCACCTGTTAAAAAAGCATTCACATCACTAAATAATTGTTTATTCATGACTAAATTCTGAAATAAGCGGGATGATTTTCCGTTCGATAATATGTCGGATAAAAGATCAACCGTATAAAATTCAGCATCTATTCTTCCGCAACAATGATATGCTTTGTAAATAGCATTTAAAGGTACATTTCTATGAACGGATAGTTTTCGTTCTTCTTTTTGTTCCGGTTCAATAGGAAGATTTCTTTTATTATTAGGTCCTTTCGGAATTGGTCCAAACCATTTTTCCGATAAATATTTAATTTCACTCACTTCTATGTCTCCGGATACTACCAGTATAGCGTTATTCGGACAATAAAAACGGGTAAAAAAATCTTTTACATCTTCAATTTTTGCATTTTGAATATGGGAAATATCTTTTCCTATTGTATCCCACATATAGGGGTGAACCTTATATGCTAATGGTTTTAATAATAAATAAACATCGCCATAAGGCTGATTTAAATAGCTTTGTTTAAATTCTTCAGAAACGACATTTCGTTGAACATCTAAACTTTTTTTTGAAAATGCAAGTCCGGCCATTCGGTCGGATTCCAGCCAGAACGCTATTTCCAGATTTTGTTTTGGTATAGTAAGATAATAATTGGTTATATCATTATTGGTAAACGCATTGTTTTCACCTCCGGCTTTTTGCAGTGGTTCATCATAATCCGGTATATTCTTTGACCCTCCAAACATAAGATGCTCAAATAAATGAGCAAATCCTGTTTTTTCCGGATCTTCATCGCGCGAACCCACATTATATAAAATATTAAAAGCAACCAAGGGGGTCGATTTGTCTGGGTGAACAATGACCGTTAACCCGTTAGGTAGAATAAATTTTTCAAAATAAATCATAATTCATGATTATAGGAACTCAAAAGTAGTCAAATATTTTTTTGTCTTATTGATTAATTATATATTTGTTTTTATGAGGGAATTAAATTTTATTAGGAAAATTAATATTTGGAGGGTAAAGAATGTTGATGAGAAAAAATTTATTTTTTTTCTTAGCATTTTAATTGGATTTATTGCAGGCTTAGCTGCCGTTTTATTAAAAACATCGGTTCATTACATTGAGACCTTTTTTAGAAATTATAAAAATATCCAAATTCAAAACGAATATTATATAATATTACCTTTTATCGGTATTTTAATAACAGTTTTATTTATTCGATTTTTTATAAAAGACGATATTAGTCATGGTGTTACAAAAATATTATATGCTATTTCCAGAAAAAACAGCAAAATAAAAAAACATAACACCTATTCATCTATAGTCTCTTGTTCATTTACCGGTGGTTTTGGAGGTTCTGTTGGAATGGAAGCACCCATTCTATATACGGGAGCAGCCATTGGTTCCAATGTGGGGGCTTTATTTCATTTGAATTATAAAACACTTACCTTGCTTATAGGTTGTGGTGTTGCAGGAGCACTTTCTGCCATTTTTAAAGCACCCATAACCGGTCTTATTTTTGTTTTCGAGGTGTTAATGTTAGATCTTACCACTGCTTCCTTAATCCCTATATTAATTTCAACCGTTACCGGGGCTATCGTTTCTTCTTTGTTACTCGGAAAACAAATAGAGTTTTATTTTACGATTAAAGATGTTTTTAATTTTAATAATATTCCTTTTTACATTTTACTTGGCATTGTTGCCGGTTTTATTTCGCTATATTTTGTGAGAATAAGTTCATGGATAGAACGAATTTTTAAAAGAGATAATAATCCTTTTCGAAAATTAATTATTGGAGCTTTAATTTTGGGATGTATGATTTATTTTTTCCCTCCTCTTTATGGAGAAGGTTATTCCTCTATGAAATCGATTTTGAGCGGAAATACACAAGAATTATTGAATCATAGTATATTGGTTAATTGGGGAAACAATTCATGGGGTTTTCTTCTTTTTTTAACCATTTTAGTTTTTTTAAAAGTTATTGCAATGGCCATTACTACAGGGAGTGGAGGAATTGGTGGCGTATTTGCACCAAGCCTTTTTGTTGGAGGGGTTACCGGTTTTGCTTTTGCTCGGGTAATTAATTTAACGTTTCCTTCCTGGTTAAACTTAACTGAAAGTAATTTTACATTGGTTGGAATGGCCGGAATTGTTACAGGTGTTATGCAAGCTCCTCTTACAGCTATTTTCTTAATTGCCGAAATAACCGGAGGGTATACCCTTTTTATTCCTTTAATTATAACTTCTTCTATATCGTATATCACCATCCATCAGTTTGAAAAATATTCTATTTATGCGAAAAGATTAGCCGAAAAAGGAGATTTAATTGCACACGATAAAGATAAAGTCGTTTTAACACATTTAAAAGTGGAAAATGTGATTGAAAAGAATTTCATTCCGGTTGATGTGGAAGCTAAATTGGGCGATTTAGTAGATATTATTGCAAAATCAAAACGGAATATTTTCCCAGTTATCGATAATCAGTATCATTTTATGGGAATGATCATGTTGGATGATGTGCGAGAAGTAATGTTTAACAAAGAAGATTATAACCGGCTTTTAGTAAAAGATTTTATGATTCAACCTCCAGAACACATCACTTTATCCGACCATATGGAGGTGGTTATGAATAAATTTAAAACGAGTGGATTATGGAATCTTCCGGTAATTGAAGATAATCGATACATTGGATTTGTATCTCGTTCAATGGTATTCAATATTTACCGAAAAAAATTAATTGAATTTGCAGAAGAGTAAATCGTTTTATTTTTTAATTTTATAACATAAGAAAATCGTTTTAAATAAATTATCAAAATCTATTAAGTAAAAAAATAATTTAATATTATAAGCCATGATAAAAAAAATAAGTAAAATTTTGTTCACCTTAATACTCGTTATTGTTGTTGCGGCTATTATGATTCCATTCGCATTTAAAAATAAGATTGAAGTTAAAATAAAAGAAGAAATTAATAAAAATATAAACGCAAAAGTCGATTGGAAAGATTATGGTTTAGGACTTTTTAAGAATTTCCCCAATTTTAGTCTATCGTTAGATGAATTAAATGTGGTTGGCGTTGATTCATTTGCGAACGACACCTTGGCAAACATTAAATCGGTTAATATTGCTATTGATTTAATAAGTGTTATTAAAGGGTCTAATTATAAAATTAAAAAAATAAATCTCAATGAACCGAATATTTTATTAAAGGTGTTAAAAAGCGGAAAAGCAAACTGGGACATATCAAAACCATCAGAAACTTCCACAACCGAAGAAGAAGCGTCCGATTTTAAATTAGCACTTCAACTTGTAAATATTCAAAAAGGCAATATTATTTATGAAGACCAAAGTTTGGATATGCGCATAGATGCCGTTAATTTAAATGGTTCTTTAAAAGGTGATATGACCATAGATGTTACCACACTAAATGCCAAATCAACCATCGAATTTTTAACTTTTGCTTATGGCGGAATAAATTATTTATCGAAAATTAATTCCGAAGTAACTGCCACTATTGAAGCAGATTTAAAGAATTCAAAATACACCTTTAAAGAAAATGAATTTCGTTTAAATAATTTATTCCTTGGCTTGGATGGGTATATATTAATGCCCGAAGAAGATATTGAGATGGACTTAAAATTAAATGCACCTAAAAATGAATTTAAAAACTTTTTATCTCTTCTCCCTGCTATATATGCTAAAGATTTCGATAAAATTGAAACCAAAGGAAAACTGGCACTCGATGGATATGTAAAAGGAATTTATAACGATACGCAAATGCCTGGATTTTCATTTAATATACAAGTGGATGATGCCATGTTTAAATATCCTGACCTGCCCAAAGCAGTTACGAATATTAGCCTAAAAACAAAGATTACCAATCCAAGTAGCGACCTTAACAATACCGTAGTTGATATTTCAGAATTCCATTTTGAAGTTGGAAGTAACCCGGTTGATATTAAAATGAATATTAAAACACCAATTTCAGATCCGCAAATAATGGGTTCAATAAAAGGAAAAATGAATTTGGCAGAGGTAAAAGATTTTTATCCACTCGAAAAAGATCAAACCTTAAACGGCGTTGTTAATGCCGATATTTCTTTAAATGGGAAACTTTCTGCTATTGAAAAAAAGAAATATGAAGATTTTAAAGCGAATGGCTCTATTTCTATTAATGGAATGTCATATAAAAGCGATGATTTTGCACAAGGTGTTACGATTAACGATTTAAAATTGTTGTTCTCTCCTAGGTTTGTTGAGTTGGCATCATGCGATGTTAAACTGGGGAAGAGCGATATTAAAGCAACAGGTAGGGTGGATAATTTACTTTCTTACGTTTTTAAAAACGACCTACTTAAAGGGACTTTTACCAGCTCATCTACATTAATGGATTTAAACGAATGGATGCAGTCGGAAAGCACTGCTACAACTACTAAAGAAGCCGATACGTCATCTGCTCTTTCTGTTATCGAAATCCCTGCGAATATTGATTTTGTAGTGAATGCTGTTTTTGGTAAGATTTTATACGATAAGATGGAAATTACCGATGCCAAAGGCGTAATAAAAATAAAAAATCAGCAGCTTACCCTCGATAATTTAAAAATGAATATGCTCGATGGTCAACTTGCAATGAGTGGATATTATAATACGATAAACCCTAAAATTCCGGAAATAAATTTTAACCTCGACATTACAGAATTTGATATTGCTAAAACGAGTAAAACATTTTTAGTTGTGAAAAAATTGGCACCTATTTCGGAAGCTTGTTTTGGTAAATTTTCAA
>DAOLWT010000174.1:0-4969 GCA_035421345.1 Bacteroidales bacterium | reverse complement strand
AGAACAACAGGTATTTTCTCTGATGCTATTAAAGTAAGCGTATAATGAGACGCATTTAACTCCTGTTTTTTTATTATTTCTAAATCCAAAATTATTTTTTTCATTTTCAAATATAAAAAAAATGCCCCAAATGATGGGGCTTAAATTATTTTTCTTCTTTTACTTCTTCATTCTTTTCTTCTTCGAAGGAAAGCATTTTTAATGATTGAAGCAGATTATACCAAGAAAGCATTTTGCGCATATCTGAAACATAGACTCTTTCTTTATCATAATCAGGTAAAATTTCTTCAAAATAAGTTTTTATTTTTTTATCATCCGATTTAGAATCAATACATGTCTGCATATTTTCTTTTTCGGAAATTTTTTTAAATATTTCTTTTAACGGAATATCTTTATCGTTAGTAAAAACGCTGATATCTGCCAAAGAACTCACTTTATCGGAAACATAAACAGGGAAACGTTTTTTATCTACTAAGGATTCTACAATCAACCCATTTTTAGTTTGTCCGATTGAAAGAAATAATCCGCTCTTTCCGGATACTGACATAATCTTACTTAAATCCATATTATTAATTTATTTTATGCAAAAATATAAAAAAAATAATTTCAAATTAAATAATTTTATAATTTTTATATTCACCGATTCTCCAAGCTGTTAGCTTTTCTATGTAATACAGAATTCGTGTTTTAAAAGAAAACTTTTTTTTAGTTGGGTCGAAGGTGAACTGCCAATTTTTATTATTGATACGTTGCTCCATCACCTTAGGATGAGTCCCTGTATATAAAGCCAATGAATCTATTTGGGAATAATCGAAGGCCTCCACATCGGGTACATTTTTTTTCATCCATTCATCGTTATGCCACATTTTATTGAAATGTTTTTGCTTTTTTTGCTGTAATTCAGGAGGTTTTACCCATCCATAATGAAATACACTTGCATTAACAGGTTTTACGCGAATTAATTTATTTCCTTTTCTAAAACCTTGAGCATCCCTAAAAGAACATATTGTTGAATTATATTTTATTATTCTGATTTCGTGTTTGTACCATTTCCTAGAATCGCCCACATAATCGTAAGAACCATAAAAATGGGTATAATTAAAAAGAAGTCCTTCCACATTCTTATCATTATTCCATTTCTTCATTGTTTCCAGAATCACAGGATGATATTTTTCGTGAATAACTTCATCGGCTTGAATGTAGAAAGCCCAATCGGTATCGGGTTTAATGGCGGCAAATGCTTTATCCGTTTCAACGGCAAGTACACGTCCCCCTTCGCGCAACGAATCATCCCATGTTGTTTCAATAATGCGAATCTTGGGAGAAGAAATAGATTTTATTAATTCCAATGTTGTATCTTCCGAATTACCAACAGCCACAACAAACTCATCGCATAAAGGAAGAATAGAAGTAATGGCTTCTACGATAGGGTAATCGAATTTTATAGCATTTCTTACGATGGTAAAACCGGTAACTTTCATTAGGTAGGTATATTCAATATTTAAAATTTCTTTAAGCACTTGGGTAACATGGAAAGAAAATGAATACATGTATCGTAATTCAATTCATAATAGTTAACGCCAAGATTAATATTTTTATAATATTCGTTTTGATTTTCTTTGTAATATTTTTCGGAAGGAATATTCCAAAATAAATCCCCCCGTTTTTGTGTTAGAAACCATTTTTCAATAAGCCTTGCAGCACGTCCATTTCCGTCACGAAAAGGGTGAATATGCGCAAATACCAAATGAATGAATGATGCGAAATAAAAAACTTCTTCGGTTGAAATATCCGTATTCAGCAGTTCATTTATTTCTTTAAAAAATAAGCTCATATTTTCTTTTACCAATTCGGGTTCTACTGCTAAATACACGAACCCGTCTTGTCCGAATACACCTACTTTTTCATTTCTGTATTTTCCTCTGTTGGAGGCACTGACAAGTGTTTTAGAAAATATTGTATGACAATTTAATAAATTATTTTCTGTTAGGACATTATTTTGAGCAAATTCGTATGCAGCAATTAAATTCTCTATTTCTTGTATTTCTTTTTGCGGATGCTTTATTTGTTTGGAAAGCTTGTAATTCATGAAAGAGTTCAAATCAACTGAATTTCCTTCGATGTTTGAAGAATAAACCGCCGATGCCTGAACATGATAACCCAAATTACCGTTTATTTTCTCAAAACCAAAATCTTTTATTAGCTGACCAATTTGGTGTCCTATCAGTTTTTGGTATTCGGTAAAATATTTTTTGTTGGTGATGTTCATCTTTTTTTATAAAAAATGTTACCAAAGATAATCAAAATTTTATTGGATTTTTTTAATTAATACCGATTGCTTATATGTAATAGTCCAATAAATTGTACAATAACATATATGTTATCGGCATTACCATTGTAAAATTTAAAATACTTTCAACGTTCATATTCCTTTTTCAATTTTTTTGCAAAAGAAACAAAACTTTTTTTAAAAAAGGGGTAATGCCAATTGCTGTTAACAAATAAATTAAAGGCAGAATATAAATTAGAAAACGAAACTCTTGATCTGAAAATGTGATTGCAATTATACATAAATGTAAAATTATTATTGAACTTAAAATTAAAACGCCCCTATTCCTTCTAAAAGAAAGGAATCCGATAACAGCAAAGAAATATGCGGGTAACATAAAAAATAAAAAACGTAATATATATTTGGTAGAAAGATATGGCCTATTTAGAGGGAATAGTTCTGTAAAAATTCTTATAATCCCTATTTTTATTACAGATACCGGATGTTTAAAAACATATTTTATAGCTGAAAAAGAATTATTTTTTCCTAAACAGCATTCTTTAGGCATCGCTACTTTTAGTTCTGTATGTCCCCAAATTACTTGACCACTCATAAACAAATCGGCTGTTTTTACTGATTTTACTCTATTATTGAAAATAAGAAAACATGCAATAAACAAAGAAAAAAGAAACATAACGACCACAAATGAAGTTAATTTTATTTTTAAATTTACTTTTTGTGACCCTATTATAAAACATAGAAATATTGGAATAACAACCCAGCCGTTTGGCCTAACAAGTGCAGTATATATAACGATTAAGGAAGCAACAGAATATGAATTAAATGTATTCACTTGTGTTGATTTGTAAATAGCCCATGCAGAAATTACGAGTAAGGAGGAATATAGAGACTCTGTATGAATAAATAAATGCCATTGTACAATAAAAGGATTTATTAAATAAACCCCTGCCGCTAAAATGCCGATTATCCTGCTTTTAGTAATTAACCGAGCTAAATCGTATAGGGTAAACGAAGCAAACGATGCGAATATTAGTTGAAAAAGTAAAACGAACGACAAATCAAATCCAATCGTTTTATTAAGCGCTATCAAGAGAATATAGCCTAAATAACGATTTTCTTTTTCAACGAAGGGTTCGTTCGTAAGTATTCTTTCAGCACCATTAATATATCTAGCTGCATCATACCCGTATTGAATTCCTCTTTTACCTGTACATAATGAGCCAGAAGTCCAATTAATATAATTTAAATAAAGAAAACAACTAATAAAAAGAGAAATTAGCGCGAAATAAATAAATTTTTTATTTGCTTGAACCCAAACTATAAAGGGATTTATTTTCTGTGCAAACATTTATTTATAATTAATAACGCTAACAAGAAATAACACGATTTTATATCCCTATATAATTAAAAGGAGTTAGTTTTTTTAATTCTGTTTTAACTTTATCGGAAACGGTTAACTGACTAATAAATTTATGTATCGTTTCTTTGGTTATTTTTTCGTTGTTTCTGGTTAAATCTTTCAATGCTTCGTATGGCTTGGGATATCCTTCTCGTCTTAAAATGGTTTGTATACCTTCAGCTATCACTGCCCAATTCTCGTTCAAATTGTTTTTAATGACTTCTTCATTTACCACCATTTTATCGAGTCCTTTTAATAACGAATTATATGCGATAACGGCATGAGCAATAGGGACGCCTATGTTTCGCAATACGGTAGAATCGGTCAAATCGCGTTGTAAACGAGAGACAGGTAATTTTGCTGACAAATGTTCTAAAATAGCATTCGCAATCCCTAAATTCCCTTCCGAATTTTCAAAATCAATGGGGTTTACTTTATGTGGCATAGCAGAAGAGCCGACTTCGCCTTTTTTTATTTTTTGATTAAAATATTTCATCGAAATATACGTCCACATATCGCGGTTAAGGTCAATCAAAATGGTATTTATTCTTTTCAAGTTATCGAAAAAAGCGGCCATATTATCGTAATGCTCAATTTGGGTAGTTGTTTGCGAACGATTAAGTAATAATTTTTCGTTTACAAACATATTCGCAAAACGAATCCAGTTTATTTCGGGGTAAGCCACATGATGTGCATTAAAATTTCCTGTTGCCCCGCCAAACTTGGCTGAGAAAGGAATATTCGATAATTGTTTACACTGCACTTTTAACCGTTCAGAAAACACTTTTATTTCTTTTCCAAGTCTGGTGGGTGATGCAGGCTGACCGTGTGTATGAGCAAGCATCGGTATATTTTTCCATTCCTTTGCAAGGGAATCGATTTTATTAATTAACGTATCGATTAAAGGCATTAAAAAACGTTCATTACATTCTTTTAGCGAAAGCGGAACTGCTGTATTGTTAATATCCTGCGAAGTAAGTCCGAAATGAATAAACTCAGCATATTTTTCTAGTTTTAACTTTTGAAAACACTCTTTTAAAAAATATTCTACTGCTTTCACATCGTGATTGGTCACTTTTTCAAATTCTTTTATTCTATTTGCGTCGGCTATACTGAAGTTCTCAGAAATTTTACGTAATTTTTTAATATCCTCTTTTTTGAACCCTTTTAATTGAGGTAAAGGAATTTCGCATAAAGAAATAAAATATTCTACTTCCACAAAAACGCGGTATTTTATTAAAGCAAACTCCGAAAAATAAGGAGCTAGATTTTCGGTATGT
>DAOLWT010000173.1:0-5063 GCA_035421345.1 Bacteroidales bacterium | reverse complement strand
TCTTAACCAAGGGCTATAAGATACAGAAAACCCCATGTCTTTTTCAATAAAAGCATATTTAGCAGGGTTCCAGTGCAATGAATTGGCATCCGGAGTAGAAGCAACACCGGCATCGCCTAGTGATCCAGCTCTGGCATCGGGAGAAATAATTAAAAAAGGAACCGAGGTTGTAATGGTATTTAATTCTCGGCCTGTATAGTCCCATTTAGGCTGTGCATAGATTTCTCCAGCAAAAAAAAGGAATAATAAAATAGTTAAAAAAAAGTATGTGTTTTTGTTATTTTTCATTTTAAATAAATAGTTATGGTTGCAAATATAACGAAAAAAATAAAAAGTTATTATACGCTATTTAATAATAATTAATTTATTTGAACTTTCTAAGTATGTCCCTTCTAATGTTCTAACCCTCACCCGATAAATATAAGCTCCATTGCTAAGCCTAATGCCTTTATCATTACACCCATTCCAAGCAATTGGGGTAATATCAGAATCGATTGTTTCCACATTTTCAGAGATACTTTTAACTAAACTACCATTCATGGAATATATATTTATTTCAATATCCAAATCGCAACAAGGTTGGTTATGTTTAAAATTAAAATAGGTTATATCATTTAACGGATTGGGGTAATTCGAAACATAATTAATTTTAAGATTTGAAGGAGTGGTAACAAAAAAATCGATGGTAGAAGTGCTTGCATTATTGTAAATATCCCATGCTTTTAGCGAAATGGTATGGGGTCCTTCTGCTAATTCAGATAATGGGTAAGCCAAAATTCCACTTTGATAAGTGTCGGCATCGGGCATATAATAATTATCTAAAATAATTGAATTCTCTGTGTTTTCATCAATTACAAGACTTATATTATGTCCATATCCAATACCGGTATGATTAATCCCACTCGAGTCGGATAAAAAAGCAAGTAGAATCGGATTCCCATCGGTAGTTCCTCCTGAACTAAATTGGGTGTTGTTTAAAAATAAATTGATAGATGGTCCCATATTATCGGTTAATGCCAGACTATCAATTCCACCTATAATAAAATTAGTATTTTCATAATAGCCACTCGCATCGGTAATACTATCTTTGGCATAATAACTAATTTTCCCTTCTCCAAAATCTTTATTCATGTCTTTTGGTAGTATAAATGAAAAAGAAAAATCTCCATTAGTAACATTCGCAACCCCTTTATATAAAATATTTTCTTGTTGTTTAAAAATGAATGGAGGGAATGTTTGATCATTTGACAAGGTAGTTGTTGTGTATTTTTTATCATAAACTGTTGGGTATATTTTTCCATTAAAATTGGATAATTTACCCCCATCATAATTTGTAATTATTCCATTTATCGTAATTTTATTTAATGCTTTTAAGGTATCTGTTGCAGAGCTTTCAGGAAGTCCATTAATATGTGTGGTTTTAACCGAGTTTTCCGGAATTGAAAGTTTTAATGCAGGGTCTCCCAGGAGTATAAAATTTCGGTTATTCGGAATAGACCCATTGTCTATTTTCGCCAATCTAATAATATCTCCTAATCGGTGATAATGTCCATTTTCGTTCTCAAAAGCAAATTTACACATGCTTTTGTTTAGTCCGAAATTAGTGTTCGAAAAGGATAATCGGGAAGTTGTGTAAAGTGCGATACCCCCACCTTTTTCATTAAGTAAAATATATTCTCCGGCAGAAATTCGGTCAGGATCGTCATAGCGACTAAATTCGCAAGAAGCGGTAATGAAAATAGGTAAATTATATAAGTTAGTCCATTTCTGAATATCCGAAATTTGTAATACTTTTTCTCCTGTCCAGCCAGTCTCTCCTCCATGACCGGTATAATTTATCATAAGGGCACCTTCTGTCACATATTTATTAATAAGTCGGTTTACGTCAGGATAGGAAGTTCCGCTTGCTCCATTAATTTGGGTATACGCATCTAAATAAACTTTATAAACATTAAGTTGGTTTATATTCGTGTGAACATAGGTTGCATTGTCGTCTGCCTGCATTTGATGTATGTTGTTATCTTCATCGTCGGCAATAAAACAAATATTATTTCGCCAGTCTCCTTTAATTTCTTTTTCAATAGGGGTGCATCCATTTAAACTTGTATAAAAATCGGTTTTCTTAATGTAAATTTCAATCTTGTTAATAACATTTTCAGCATCTTTTTTGGTACGTACTATAAAACGTCCAATGCCAATATCTAGGTCGCCATTACAGAAAAAACCTTCAAGTGAATCCAATAAGCCAAAAAAATCGTCTGTAACATAAGAAACAGTTGGAATTAAAGAATTCAGTGATTGATATGCCGGAACATAATTCGTATTTTGAATGCTTGTGTCTTTATAATCGTACGAAGCGTCGCCGAATAATAATAAATATTTCGGATAACTGCCACTAGCGCTATAACGTTCATAAAACATTCTTACAAAATTACGAATAGCCGCAACATCTTGACTCCCGGACGAAAATTCATTATATATTTCGTTCGGCGTTGTTACTACAGAATTTAATTGATCGTATTTTAAATGAAGGTCGGCTAAACGATTGGCTTCATTAATAAAATTAGGATGTGTAATAATAATAATATCGGTATTTGCAAGTCCATGTAAATTTTGATTTTTTACAGATTCAACAAAAGCAGGTGCTTTACATACGGAGGGGTCTATTAATACAAATTGTTTTATGGTGTCTGTTAATATACAAAAACTCATTTCAGTCCCCGTTAATAATGTTTCTTGTTTTTTTATTTGGAATGGGTTTGTTAAATCCCATATTTGATAAGAGGACGATGCATTTTGAATAATGTATTGCGATATATTATCAGAATCGGTATTTTGTATATTCCTAAAAAAAATATTTTCTCCCGAAAAAGTAAGGCTTCTAGTTGCGTTTAGTTCTATAAAATTTAACCACCCAATAGCAGAAGGGGTATTTAATTGCAATGTAATGGGAATAGTTGAATTGGAAGTTTTAACAGCAAAGGTGTCTTCCGCAATTTTTGCATACTCCCCTGAAAATCCATGTGGTAAAGGATCTACGTTAATAGAATGTGTTTCTCCTGCTACTTGTAATAAAAATTCTGTTTCAATAGTGCTTTTGGCGAATAGTTGCGTTTTTATAAATAAAGTCGAATTGGGTTGAATATTAGGGAAAAGAAAAGGAAATATGCGCGGATTTGAATTTTCAAATTTTTCACCTACCCATTCTTTTCCCGATTTTATAAGGTTGTATAGATCATTTTCATGAAAAGCGTAATCATGAAAGGTGGTAAAAACTTGCGTAGGAGGAAGTCCTGACGAAGCTTGTGCTTCAATACGTTTCCCCTCACCATTATCATAAGTTAAGAAATAAAAGGTGCTCTCTGAATAATAATTTTTTTTATGATAAAATCGTTTTTGAATAGTGTCGTAATACCATTTATGGGGAGACTGTCCATAAAATAAAATATAATCGTCGGAATTAAAAACGCCATCTTCTTCTCCTTTTACATAAACCGCATTTTCTAATAAATCATCGGGGTTTAATAGTGCATTATATTCAGGAAGCATTTCACCTCCATTTCCAAATATGCGTATATATTTAGGATTCATAATAGCGGGGTTTAAGCCATATTGCGTTAAATCGGAGTATGTAATTTTATAAATACCTTCTTCTGAAACACGTAACTTTATCCAGCTTCCTGTTTTTAATACGGAGTTAGAAGTATAGGAATGGTAGGTGTTTTTAACAACATTCGCTTGTGCAAAACAGGAGGCTGAACTTAAAAAAGAGGATAATATGAATAGTAAAAGATGTTTCATAAATTTAAATTACGTAGTACATTGTTAAAAATAAAAATTAACGAATAATAACTAATTTCTCTATTTTTTCGGCTGTCTTTCCGTTCTCGTCTTTAACTTTTAATTTATAAATATAAACCCCTTTTCCTATAGGATCTCCAAATTCATCTAAACCGTCCCAAGGAATAGGATCGGGTCTAAAGCCCATTGTTTGAATTTTTTTATCGATTGTTTTTATCAATTTACCACTTATCGTAAAAATTTCTATTTTAACATCCATCTCACAATAGGATTGATTATGTTCGAAATAGAATGACGTATTCGTGGTGAATGGATTTGGATAGTTTAAAACATGTGTAAGGGCTATTTCTCCCGATTCGGCAACAATAAATTCGATTATTTTTTCAGATGAATTATTGTAAATATCCCACACTTTTAATTTTAATGTATGCATTCCATCGCTTAGTTTAGCAAAAGGATATCTTACTTTCCCCGTCTGATAGCTATCTAAATCTGCTTCGTAATAATCGTTTAAAACGACCGAACGATCCGTATTGTCATCAATTACAGCAACTATGTCGTGTCCAATTCCATTACCGGCGGTGTTAATTCCGCTAATATCATTTAAATGAGCAATTAATACAGGGTTTTCGTCGGTAGTTCCTCCAAATACAAAATTGGTGTCATTTAAATATAATTCCATATCAGGCCCTTTCGAATCGTTCAATATTAGATTTGATGTTCCCCCAATAATAAAATGTTCGTTTTCATAATAACCATTGGCATTGGTTTGTCCATCTTCTGCATAATAACTAATTCTTCCCACCCCGTAATTATAAGAAATATCTTTAGGGACAATAAACGAAAATGTAAATTCGCCGTTTATTACGCTAACTTTCCCTTTATATAAAATACTTTTTTGAATGTTATAGGTCGCTGGATAACTGCCGGGGTCATTTCCCAGTGTTGTCGTTATGGTTTTTTTATCGTAAACACTCGGATAAACAACACCGTTAAAATTAGTAAGCTTTTCTCCCAACGTATTTTGAATTATTCCTGAAACGGTAACATGGTTAAATGCGTTAAGGGTGTCTTTAATTGTACCAACGGGGTGCCCGTTAATTTGAGTTGTAATAACTTTATTTTCAGGGTATGATAAACGAAGTGCAGGGTCTCCTAATAATACAAAATTTCTAATCTGATAATCTACGGTTAGTCCACTGTTTTTAGATAACATATTTAATTCTCCCAAGGTCGGATATTTTCCCTCGTTTAATTTAAAT
>DAOLWT010000172.1:0-5160 GCA_035421345.1 Bacteroidales bacterium | reverse complement strand
GGTTGTTGCGCCTTCCCCTAAAAACGTTACAGCAACTCCTATTGGTAATAATATAATCGTTAAATGGAATAAAAGCCCTTGTCTAAATGCAATTGGGTACAAAATTTACAGAAAAAACGGGTTGAGTGGATTTGTTCCGGATCATTGTGAAACAGGAGTCCCATCTTATACTGGATATGTTTTGGTAGGAGAAAAAAATAATATCAACGATACCATTTTTACAGATTCAAATAGTGGCGCCGGATTAATTCATGGAATTGAATATTGCTATATTATTATCGCTTATTTTAATGATGATGCAGAAAGTTATGCTTCGAATGAAGCCTGTACAACCTTAGTAAAAGATATTCCTATAATTACAAATGTAAGTGTAAATAATACCGCTGCCTCAAATGGGTCTATATATATTGCATGGTCTAAACCTACAGAAATGGATACGATACAAATACCGGGGCCGTATGAGTATAAAATTTATCATTCGAACAGTATAAATGGAAATAACTTTACATTACTTAATACGCTAATGGGATTAAACGACACAACCTATCTTGATACATTAATAAATACAGTTGATTCGCTTTGGTCATATAGAATAGATTTATGGAATAAAACTGCCGGTAATGAGTTTTTTGTTGGGTCTACTCAAATAGCCTCATCTATATTCCTTTCATTTATTCCTTCCGATAATATCCTTTTATTGAATTTTAACACGATTATTCCATGGGATAATGATACTTTTGTTATATATAAGCAAGATCCTATTTCCTTAATATATGATTCTATAGGGTTTTCGTTAACAAATCAGTACGTTTATTCAAATTTAGTAAATGGAAATACATATTGTTATAAAGTTAAATCGATTGGGAGTTATTTTTCCGAAGGCCTAATTAATCCTATCATAAATTATTCTCAAGAAAATTGTGGTATTCCTATAGATAAAGAACCTCCAAGCGCTCCTATTTTGTATGTTATTCCCGATTGTGAAAAGGTTGAAAACAACTTAATCTGGACAAATCAAAACCATGAAAATACAGAAGATATTATTAACTATAATATTTATTATTCCTCTTCAAATAATCAGAATTTCGAATTGATAAGTGTTGTAAATAATCCGAATGATACATTTTTTATTCATAAAAATTTACTAACAATAGCAGGTTGTTATATGGTTACTGCTGTTGATTCGTTTCAAAATGAAAGTAATGCCAGTAATATTATTTGTTTAGATATAGATAGTTGCGATATTTATAAGTTGCCCAATGTATTTACTCCCGATGGAGATCAAATAAATGATTTTTTTATTCCATTTCCATATAATTTTGTTGAAAAAATAAACCTCAAAATTTTTAATCGATGGGGAAATAAGGTGTTTGAAACAGAAGACCCGAATATTAATTGGGATGGTAAAAATAAATTTTCGGGAGAAGAATGTAGTCCCGGTGTCTATTTTTATATTTGCGATGTTTATGAAATACGCTTAATCGGCATAAAAAAAAGAACCCTAAATGGGTATATTCATATATTAAGAAATAAAAAATAACTAATTATGTTTACAGGAATTGTAGAAAAAACAGGGAAAGTAGTTAAAATCAATAAAGAAAAAGGAAATATCCATTTTACGATAGAAATTGATTTTGCAAAAAAATTAAAAATAGATCAAAGTATGTGTCATGATGGTGTTTGCTTAACAGTAGTAAAAGTGTTTCCCAAAAAAAATCATTATATTGTTACTGCTATCGATGAAACATTAAAAAAATCAAATTTAAAAACTTGGAAACCAGGTTATGAAGTAAATTTAGAAAGATCCATGAAAATGGAGGGCCGTATGGATGGGCATATCGTTCAAGGTCATGTTGATCAAACAGCTAAATGTATAAGTGTAAAAGAAGCAAATGGTAGTTGGATTTATGTTTTTGAATACGACCCTAAAAAAGGAAATATTACCGTTCCAAAAGGTTCAATATCAATTAATGGAGTAAGTCTTACGGTGGTAGATTCAAAAGAAAAAACATTCTCTGTTGCTATAATTCCTTATACTTATGATATGACAAACTTTCATAATTTTAAAAAAGGGACACTCGTAAATATTGAGTTTGATGTAATAGGGAAATATGTAACCAAACTATTAGAAAGTTATGGTGTTATAAAGATTAAAAAATAAAATTAAAATGGGATGTAAAGAGGTGTTTAATTTTTTTAAATGCCTCTTTTTTTATTTGTATAAGGTGAAATATATCTGTTTAATTAGGAATAAATTGTATTTTTGCAAACGATGGAGAATATTAGAAATTTTTGTATTATAGCTCATATCGATCATGGAAAAAGCACTTTAGCTGATCGATTGCTTGAGTATACCGATACCGTATCACAAAGAGATTTGCAAGCTCAATTATTAGATGATATGGATTTGGAAAGGGAAAGAGGCATCACGATTAAAAGCCACGCCATTCAAATGAAATATGAACTCGAAGGGAAGGCATATGTGTTAAATTTAATAGATACTCCCGGGCATGTCGATTTTTCTTATGAAGTTTCTCGATCAATTGCCGCTTGTGAAGGGGCTCTGTTAATTGTAGATGCTGCTCAAGGTATTGAAGCTCAAACAATTTCAAATCTTTATTTAGCTTTAGAACATAATCTAACCATAATCCCGGTACTCAATAAAATGGATTTGCCTAGTGCTATGCCCGAAGAAGTGAAAGATCAAATTGTAGATTTAATAGGATGTAGCAGAGAAGATGTGCTTAGCGCAAGCGGGAAAACAGGTTATGGCGTATACGAAATTTTAGAAGCAATTGTTCGTAGAATTCCATCTCCAAAAGGAAGCAACAACGAGCCTTTACAGGCTTTAATTTTCGATTCAGTATTTAATTCATATAGAGGTATAATTGCATATTTTAGAGTATTAAATGGGATAATCTCAAAAGGAGATAAAGTAAAATTTGTAAACACGAATAAAGAATATATTGCCGAAGAAGTGGGTGTGATGAAATTATTAAAAGAACCACGCAATACATTATCTTCAGGAGATGTAGGTTATATAATTTCCGGCATAAAAGAAGCGAGTGAAGTAAAAGTAGGAGATACGATTACCCATGTGGAACGTCCTTGCCCAGAGGCAATTAAAGGATTTGAAGATGTAAAACCGATGGTTTTTGCCGGTATTTACCCGGTTGAAACAGATGATTATGAAGAGCTACGAACCGCCATGGATAAATTAAAACTGAACGATGCCTCTTTAACATTTGAGACTGAATCATCTGCTGCACTTGGATTTGGTTTTCGTTGTGGCTTTCTTGGTATGTTGCATATGGAAATTGTTCAAGAACGATTGGAACGAGAGTTTTCAATGACGGTTATTAATACGGTTCCTAACGTATCATACAACGCATTTACTACTAAAGATGAAATGATTATCGTGAATAACCCTTCCGATATGCCCGATGAAACACACATTGGCAGAATAGAAGAACCCTATATTATTGCTCAAATAATTACTAAATCGGAATATATTGGTGCCGTTATTAATTTATGTATAGATAAACGAGGAATTTTAAAAAATCAAGTTTATTTAACTACCGACCGTGTTGAAATAACGTTTGAAATGCCTTTAGCTGAAATTGTTTTTGACTTCTATGATAAACTTAAAACAATTTCTCGTGGATATGCTTCATTTGATTATCACCCTATTGAATACAGAGAAGCCAACTTGGTTAAATTAGATATCCTCTTAAATGGCGACCCTGTAGATGCTTTATCTGCGCTTATTCATCGAGAAAATTCGCAAAACTTTGGAAGAAAAATTTGCGAAAAACTTCGTCAATTAATCCCTCGACAACAATTCGATATAGCCATACAAGCAAGTATAGGTGCTAAAATTATTGCCAGAGAAACAATCAAGGCTTATAGAAAAGATGTAACATCTAAGTGTTATGGGGGAGATATTACGCGAAAAAGAAAACTGCTAGAAAAACAAAAGAAAGGCAAAAAAAGAATGCGACAAGTGGGTAATGTAGAAATACCTCAATCAGCCTTTTTAGCCGTATTAAAATTAGATGAATAGCACGTTAATTTAATTCCCTAAATAATTTTTTACTTTTACTGTAACTTTTTTTACATTGAATTCGTCATATTCTATATGAAGGTTTTATTAGTATATATAAAATAGATACCCTTTTAAAATGACAGTGGAAGAGTATAATATAAGTGTTGACGAATATGCGGATGGTGTATATCGTTTTATAATTCATCATATTCGGGATGAAGAAAAAGCAAAAGATATTGTGCAAGATACCTATATCAAACTTTGGGAAAAAGTAAAAGAGGTAGAGTATTCTAAATCTCGTTCTTATATTTTTACGACTGCTTATCATACCATGATTGATGCTATCAGAAAAAATAAAAAATCAATTAGCATAGAGGGCATTGAGCTTCATCAAAAATCAGACAATAAAGAATATTTGGGCTTAAAAGAATTACTAAAAGAAGCGGTAAATCGATTGCCCGAAATACAAAAATCAGTCATTTTGCTAAGAGATTATGAAGGATATTCGTATGAGGAAATAGGTGAAATTACAGGATTAAATGAATCGCAAGTTAAAGTGTATATTTATAGGGCAAGGCTTTTTTTAAAAGAATATATAGGTAGTTTGGAAAATGTTATTTAAATGAAAATTAACAGAAATAATTATGAAATATGGTTCCTCGATTTTTATGAGGGGCGCTTAACCAAAGATCAGGTTAAAGAACTCATGATTTTTTTGGAACATCATTATGATTTGAAAGAAGAATTTAATCAATTCGAGCATGTTTCATTACCTCCCATAAATCATATTTATTTTGATGCAAAAGAAAGCTTAAAAAAACCAGTTATTGCTAGTGAAGAAGGTATAAATGAAAATAATTATATAAATTATTTTTTAAGAAAAGTGGAAAATGATTTAACCGCTAAAGAATTAATTGCTTTTGCGAATTTTCTAAGAAAGAATGCTTTTTTAGAAAAAGAATTAAAGGGCTTTCAAAAAACAAAAAGTTCTCCCGATAAAAATATAACATTCCCATATAAAAAAGAATTAAAAAAGAAAAGGATTGTTCCTGTTGGATTTATTAATGAAAATAATTATACATCGGTTTTTATTGCAGCAGTTGAAAATGATTTAA
>DAOLWT010000171.1:0-5170 GCA_035421345.1 Bacteroidales bacterium | reverse complement strand
CTTCTTTTTCTATTACCTTTTTTTGAGCAATAACGATGGTGTCATTATATTTAATAGCATCGTTTGTCGATGGACCGCAAGAGAAGAAGAAGATAGTAATAAGTAAATAAAACATGGTTTGGGTTGCTGTTTTTTTCATTTTATAAATTTTTTATAATGGTTAATTTTAAACAAAAATAAAAAAAGAAACCAAATAGAAATACTTCAGGTTTCAACAAAAGATACTTCTGTTTTATAAAAAGTATAATTAACTTTGCCTTATGCATAAAAATAACGAAATAGAAATTATGGCTCCCGTTGGTTCTTATGAATCATTAATGGCTGCTATACAGGGGGGCGCTAATTCGGTATATTTTGGAGTGGAACAACTTAATATGCGTGCCCGTTCAGCAAACAATTTTACCCTAAACGATCTAGAAAAAATAAGCGCTATTTGCAAGGAAAATCATATTAAAACATACCTAACCTTAAATACGGTTATTTACGATAACGAGCTGGAGTTAGTTAAAAATATTCTTATTGCTGCCCAAAAGAATCATATTTCTGCTGTTATTGCTTCCGATATGTCGGTTATTAATGAAGCTCGTGCAATGGGGATTGAAGTTCATATGTCAACACAATGTAATATTACCAATACGCAAGCAGTAAAATACTATGCTCAGTTTGCTGATGTTATTGTTACTGCCAGAGAACTTAGTTTAAAACAAGTAGCAGAAATAGTTAAAAATATTCAACAAGAAAATATAAAAGGACCTTCTGGTCGTTTAATACAAATTGAAATTTTTGCCCATGGCGCTTTATGTATGGCTGTTTCAGGAAAATGTTATTTGAGTCTCGATAATATGAATTATTCTGCTAACCGAGGGGCTTGTCTTCAGTTATGCCGACGCTCGTATTTGGTAAAAGATAAAGAAGAGGAACATGAATTGGAAATAGCCCACGAATATATTATGTCGCCTAAAGATTTATGTACCATCGGTTTTTTAGATATAATTTTAAAAGCAGGGGTTCGTGTATTAAAAATAGAGGGAAGAGGACGTTCGCCAGAATATGTTAAAACAGTTACCCGTTGTTATAAGGAAGCAGTTGAATCTATTCAAAATAATTCCTATTCAAAAGAGAAAATTAATAATTGGATGAAGCAACTTAGTTCGGTTTATAATAGAGGTTTCTGGGATGGATATTATTTAGGAAAGAAAATAGGAGAATGGGCAGAGAAATACGGATCTAGAGCAACAAAAACAAAAATATATGTTGGGAAGGTTACAAACTATTTTTCAAAATTAAAAGTAGCAGAAATAAAAATTGAAACCAACGAGTTAAATGTAGGAGATGCTTTTTTAGTTATTGGCCCAACTACCGGAGTGCTAGAAGCCGAAGTGAAAGAAATACGGGTCGAATTAAAAAAAATAAAATCAGTAATAAAGGGCGATATTTGTTCTATCCCGGTGGAAGATGTTGTTAGAAAAAATGATAAAATTTATAAACTCGTAGAATCAGCATTTGAATAATGAACTATTTTAATTATCATACCCATACGCTTTACTGCGATGGAAAAGAAGGCCCCGAATCATTTATTCAGGAAGCCATCCGTAAAGAGATGAAAGCAATCGGCTTTTCGAGTCATTCTCCGCTTCCTTTCGATAATGGATATAGTATAAAAAGTAATCAGTTAGACGTATATCAAAAGCAAATTAGAGACTTACAAACAAAATATAAAGATACAATAGCTGTTTTTCTCGCCCTCGAATTTGATTATATCCCTGGAATATCATCCGATTTCAGTATTTTGAAAAATAGCATGAACTTAGATTATACGATTGGTTCTGTTCATTTGGTTAAAGAAGAGCGTAGCGGTTTATTATGGTTTATTGATGGGGGACGTGCTAACTATGAGGAGGGAATAAATAAATTATTTAATGGGGCTGTTGAAAAAGCTGTTGAAACCTATTATTTACAAGTACAGGAAATGATTATTTCACAGCAACCTGATATAATTGGACATATTGATAAAGTGAAGATGTACAATAAGAATCAATTTTTTTCGGAACAAGATAAGTGGTATAAAAAGCTAGTTAAAGATACGTTAACGATTGTTTCCAATTCAAAGTGTATTATTGAAGTCAATACCCGTGGCATTTATAAGAAAAAGTGTGATTCATTATATCCCGGAATAGAAATATTAAAAGAGATTTATAAAATGGATATTCCTATTACTATAAGTTCCGATGCCCATTCTCCTCAAGAATTAACGTCTTTATTCCCCGAAACAATCGCTGTTTTAAAAGATATTGGATTTAAAAAAATAAAATATTTTACAACACAAGCTTGGAAGGATTGCTTGATATAAAAGAGAGATTTCCAAAAAACGTTATTTCCAATTTTATCTTTTCAAAAAAAAGCATTAATTTTGCGTTCTAATAGCATATCCTATGAGCGAACCCATCAAGCATGAATGCGGCATAGCATTAATCCGCTTGTTAAAACCCCTCGAATATTATCTGGCTAAATACGGAACTACGTTCTACGGACTCAACAAACTGTATCTGTTAATGGAAAAACAACATAACAGAGGACAAGATGGAGCAGGCGTAGCTTGTGTTAAATTAGATGTGGAGCCCGGAATACCTTATTTAAACAGGTTGCGTTCCAATACAGAAGCTCCTATTAAAGATATTTTTGATAAAATAAATAAACCCTTCGAAAAAGTTTATTCCCAAACACCCGAACGTTTAAAAGATGTTGCTTGGTTAAAACAGAATTTAGCATTTACAGGCGAATTACTCTTAGGTCATTTACGTTATGGAACCTTCGGGAAAAATAATATTGAAGCATGTCATCCTTTTGTTTTACAACATAATTGGCAAACCAGAACCCTTACCGTTGCCGGAAATTTTAACCTAACCAATGTTGATGAACAATTCGAAAAACTGATTAACCTTGGTCAACACCCTATTGAAACAACCGATACCATTACCATACTCGAAAGAATAGCACATTATGTTGATGATGAAAATGATGAATTGGTTAAAGGGTATAGAGCAGCGGGGTATAGCAAAAAAGAAATCAGTCAGCTGGTTCAAAAAAATTTAAATATTCAGAAAATACTTACTAAATCTTGCAGAGATTGGGATGGAGGATATGTAATTAGCGGTTTGTTCGGACATGGAGATTCCTTTGCAGTTAGAGACCCATGGGGAATACGTCCGGCATTTTATTACAAGAACGACGAAGTGGTGGTTGTTGCTTCTGAACGACCTGCCATTCAAACTACATTTAATATTCCCTTAGAATCGGTGCATGAATTAAAACCCGGACATGCCATTATTATTCGAAAAAATGGAATAACAGAAGAGGTTTGTTGTAGAGAACCAAAAGAAAAAAAAGCATGTTCTTTCGAACGGATTTATTTCTCGAGAGGAACCGATCGCGATATTTATATTGAAAGAAAAAAACTGGGGAAATATTTAAGCCCTTCTATTCTGAAAGAAATAAATTACGATTTTGAAAACACCGTTTTTTCATATATCCCCAATACCGCAAGCTCTGCCTTTTATGGTTTAATAGAAGAGTTAAATATGTTCTGTAAAAAAGTGCAGAAAGAAAAGATTATACAACTGGGAGCTAACTATAAAGCAGAAAAACTCGACGAAATACTTTCTTTACACCCCCGTATGGAAAAGCTGGCGGTAAAAGATATTAAACTTCGTACATTTATAACACAAGATAATAAAAGAGACGATTTAGTTGCTCATGTGTATGATGTTACCTATGGCATTGTAAATGATTATAAAGACACCATTGTTGTACTCGACGATTCTATTGTACGTGGAACCACACTAAAGCAAAGTATTATACGGATGTTAGATCGTTTAAATCCTAAAAAAATTATTATTGCATCGTCGGCACCACAAATTAGATATCCCGATTGTTATGGAATTGATATGGCTAAATTAAGCGATTTTATTGCTTTTAGAGCAGCTATTGAACTCCTCAACGAAACCAAGCAATCGAATATTATTAACGAAGTGTATAAAAAGAGCAAAGCACAAGAAACCCTTCCAAAAGAAGAAATAATAAATTATGTTAAACTAATTTATAAGCCTTTTACTGCCGAACAAATATCTGCTAAAATAGCACAAATGCTAAAAGAAAAAGATATTAAGGCAGAAGTGCAAATTATATTTCAATCGATTGAAGATCTTCACGAAGCATGTCCTGAAAATACCGGCGACTGGTATTTTACGGGTAATTATCCAACTCCCGGAGGGAATAAAGTAGTTAATCAATCTTTTATTAATTATATAGAAGGCAAAAACGAAAGAGCTTACGGAGTAAAATAACAAAACCGACTTCCATTTCACTGCATTAACCCTGACAGGGTTCCAAACCCTGTCAGGGTTTTTAAAAACCATATTTTCTTTCGTAAATTATATCTCAGTCAGAATTCGACATGCAACGCTTTTTCTTATAAAAATTAAGGTTTTTATTATTTTCTTTTCTCCATGATGAGAAAAGAAACAAAACCTGCCTGCCGGGCAAGGCAGGGAATCTAGGCAAAATGAAGCTTCAGCGCTCTCTGAAATTTTAAAAGAATTTTAGAGCAAAGTAACAGCCCCCCTGAAATAGCGGGCTGCTTTGCTGAAATTCTATTTAAAATTTCATTCACGCTTTCCCTGTCCTCGCCATTTTGCCGGGCTTACCCACATTTTTTTGAATATTTGGCATTTTTATTTTTCGAGACGTTATACTTTTTTTTATTTTATGTTGGTTTTAAGTAAAAAAGTGCTTGTTTGTTTTGACAGTGTTAGTCAGGGAATCAATGCTGAAGGCCATACTTCACGTTGATTAAAAAACAGGGTGTTCTAATCGGTAAATAATCAGACCGCATTAACCCTGACAGGGTTTGGAACCCTGTCAGGGTTTTAAAAAACCATATTTTCTTTCGTGAAATTATTCCCCCTTTTTATCATACACAGAGAAAAAATGGAATTATGCGAAGAAGAAATTGCTGAAACCCACCTATGTTTGATAAAACTATTCATATGTTTAAGTGAAAACCATCTATGTTTGATAAAACTATTCATATGTTTGACTGAAACCCGCCCATGTTTGATAAAACTATTCATATGTTTGAGTGAAACCCACCCATGTTTGATAAAACTATTCA
>DAOLWT010000170.1:0-5208 GCA_035421345.1 Bacteroidales bacterium | reverse complement strand
TATATTAAAAATGGAATCGGAATTTAATTGTGCTTTAAGATAAATTGAAAATAAGAAGAAAATAAAAATAAGAAAAAAACGTTTCATAAGGAATCTTTAATTTTATGCAAAGATATTCTGAATTATTGGTAAAACAATAGATGGATTAAAAGGTTTTATAATGAAGTGACTTGCTCCGGATGACATTGACTTTTTTTCTCCATCGTGCTCGGATACGCCAAAATAAATAATAGGACATAAAATTTTATTCCCTAATCTTAAATTATAAATTAGTTCCAAGCTAGAAGTACCTATTACAAGATCATCAACAAGGATTAAGCTTATGGTGTCATGGCTTGAAATCTTTTTTGTATCGGAAAAAGAGGTTAACACTAAGAGCGTATGTTTAACTTCCGCTTTTTCCATAATTCGTTCAATAATTTGAATAAAAACCAAATTAATAGAAAATACGACAATAACATTTGTGTTCTTATTTCCCATATAAGTTAAAATATGAAATAAGTTGATTTATTCTTGAAGATAATATAATAAAAAGGTAAAAGCAATTTATTATAGATAAACTTTTATCCACTGTATTAAATGGATATGTAAATATTCGACCAAACTGTAAACTTTTTTGTTAAAATAAAAAAAACAAATAGCTTAAATTATTTCAAAATTTTAAAGTATTATTGCCAATTAAATACGATTTACGAATTATGAAAAATAAAGTAGTTATTATTACCGGAGCTAGTTCCGGAATTGGGAAATCTTTAGCGGTTGTATTTGCTAAAGCAGGTGCAAATGTGGTAGTTGCAGCACGAAATATGGAGAAATTAATTCAACTGAAAGAAGAATTAAAAGATTTTAATGTTCTCCCTATTCAAACAGATGTTAGTAAAGAAGCAGATTGTAAAAGACTTATCGATGAAACAATTCGTCATTACGGAACTATAGATATCCTTATAAATAATGCAGGAATTTCCATGCGTGCAATTTTCGAAGAAGTGGATTTGAATGTAATTCGTCAATTAATGGATATTAATTTCTGGGGAACGGTTTATTGTACAAAATTTGCATTTCCGTATATTTTAAAAAATAAAGGGAGTGTGGTTGGCGTTTCTTCTATTGCTGGCTATAAAGGACTTCCTGCTCGTACCGGTTATTCTTCCTCTAAATTTGCTATGCAGGGCTTTTTAGAAACATTGCGTATAGAAAATCTAAAAAAAGGATTACATGTTTTAATTGCTTGTCCAGGTTTTACAGCTTCTAATATTCGCAATACAGCTTTATCTAAAAATGGTACGATGCAAGGTGAATCTCCCTTAAATGAAGATAAATTAATGACCTCAGAAGAAGTTGCGGAACAAATATTGAAAGCCATTATAAAAAGAAAAGACAGAATTGTTATGACAACACAAGGGAAATTGGTTGTATTGTTGAATAAATTTTTCCCAAAATTAATCGATAAAATGGTGTATAATCATATGGCAAAAGAACCAAATACGCCATTAAAATAAAGATAAAATGCAAATGACCAATAATATTGAAATTGCCCTAAAAATTGGGTTAAATGAGTTAAAATTTGGATTAACTCCCGACGAAGTGCTAAAAATACTTGGGACCCCCGATGAAAAAGAAAAATTACAAGAAGAAGGGAGAGATACCGAAATGTGGTTTTATGATGAAGATGGAATTACCGTTTTTTTTGAAAAATTTGAAAAAATGAGATGTGTTTTATTAGAAACAGAAAATGAGAACACCTTTCTTTTTGGAAATAAAATATTTGAGTTAAAAGAAAAAGCGATTAAAGACTTATTTTTATTAAATGGGTATTCCAATTTTCTGGAAGAAATCGAAACCTGGGGCGAAAAACGTTTAAGTGTTGATGATGCATTGTTGGATATTGATTTTGAAAAAAATAAAATAGTCGCCATAAGTTGGGGCGTAGATTATGATGATAACAAACCTTTATGGCCTTCTTTGTAATTTTTAAATAATTTGTAACACCCATTTTGCATCTCTCGAAATATATTAAGTGCTTCATATATAGCGTATTCATAAAATGGGTTTTATTAAGATCTCGGATGATATCGCATAATGGCATCTCTTAAATGTTCTCGGTTTAAATGTAGGTATATCTCGGTAGTGGTAATAGATTCATGTCCTAACATCTCCTGAACAGCCCTTAAATCGGCTCCTCCCTCAATAAGGTGTGTTGCAAAAGAATGCCTGAAGGTATGAGGCCCGATTTTTTTGTTGATTCCGCTTGTTTTTGCCAATTCCTTAATTATCATAAATATCATATTCCTACTTATGCCTGTCCCTCTACGATTAAGGAATAATATGTCTTCAAAGCCTTTTTTTACTCGAATCAATTGGCGGAATTCGTCCTTATAAAGCATTATTTGTTTAATTGCAATTTTCCCAATGGGTACAATTCTTTCTTTATTCCCTTTCCCAATAATTTGTATATATCCATCTGCTAATTTCAGATTCGTTATTTTTAGTTGTATTAGTTCGGTAACACGTAATCCGGAGCTGTATAAGGTTTCCAACATGGCTTTATTTCTATGTCCTTCGGGTTTACTTAAATCAATAGCCGTAATAAGTTGGTCAATTTCTTCAATGCTAAGGGTGTCTGGTAAATGCCTTCCTGTTTTGGGCGATTCCAATAGTTTGGTTGGATTTATCTTTATTCTGTTTTCTAAAAGTAAATAATTATAAAATGACTTAATTCCGGAAATTATACGCGCTTGTGTTTTTGAACTTAATCCTAATTCAACTATCCATTTAATAAATCCTTGAAAATGAGATAATTCTATTTTTTCAGGAGGTAATGCCTGATTTTGAAGTGATAAATATTGTGTAAATTTCTCTATATCATGAATATATGCTTCAACAGAATGACTCGAAAGTGATTTTTCCAGTTGAAGATATGCTTTGAATCCGTTTATATCAGCGTGCCACATCATATATTTCTTCCTCAAAAATAGTGTAAATTTCAGTAAATGACGCAGCTTATTTTAAAAATATTTTTAATAAACTTGGTTTTTTTACAAAAAAGTTTATAAATTTGCACCTCTTAATTAAAAAGCTTACAAAAAATGGGAAAGAAAAATAAAGAAGCACGGGTACAAGTAATATTAGAATGTACAGAACATAAAACAAGCGGGAAACCGGGTACGTCGAGATATATCACGACTAAAAATAAGAAAAATACACCCGAACGTTTGGAGTTGAAAAAGTACAACCCGATATTAAAGAAAATGACTGTTCACAAAGAAATTAAATAATTTTATACTATGGCAAAGAAAGTTGTTGCAACACTAAAAACTGGCGCCGGAAGAGATTTCGCAAAGGTTATCCGTATGGTTAAATCTCCGAAAACCGGTGCATATACTTTTAAAGAAGAGATTATTCCAAACGATCAGGTTAAAGATTATTTTACTAAAAAGTAATACTGCTACGTTTAATTTTTTCGCGTTAGAAAGAATTTCTAAGCTTTTTTCCGGTTGTGAAAAAAGCTTTTTTATTTAGTTTGATTAAAAAATTTATTTATGGGATTATTTAGTTTTTTTAATAAGGAAAAAAAGGAGAGTCTTAATAAAGGCTTAGCTAAAACCAAAGAAAGTGTTTTTTCGAAAATATCTAAAGCTATTATAGGTAAATCGAAAGTAGATGATGATATTTTGGATAACCTGGAAGAAATTCTTGTTTCATCGGATGTAGGCGTTGAAACAACGCTTAAAATTGTTGACCGTATTCAAAAAAGAGTCGCCGCAGATAAATATTTGGGCACTTCCGAATTAAATAGCATATTACGTGAAGAAATAGCAGGCTTATTAGGGGAAAACAATTTTTCTCAAGAAGATAACCAAGCCTTTATGGAAACCAAAAAGCCCTATGTAATTATGGTTGTAGGGGTAAATGGAGTTGGGAAAACAACAACAATAGGGAAACTGGCATATTTGTTTAAAAAAGAAGGAAGATCGGTTGTTTTAGGCGCTGCTGATACTTTTCGCGCTGCGGCAGTCGATCAGCTTACGATATGGGCTAAACGAGTCGATGTTGATATTGTTTCGCAGGGAATGGGTGCCGATCCGGCCTCTGTCGCTTTCGATACGCTTGCTTCTGCTAAAGCCAAAAATGCTGATATCGTTATTATTGATACTGCCGGTCGTTTGCACAATAAAATTAATTTGATGAATGAGCTTTCCAAAATAAAAAAAGTAATGTCGAAAGTTATTCCCGATGCACCTCACGAAATATTATTGGTATTGGATGCTTCGACCGGACAAAATGCATTTGAACAAGCAAAACAGTTTACCATAGCCACCGAAGTAAATGCACTTGCCATTACTAAACTCGATGGAACAGCTAAAGGAGGCGTTGTTATTGGCATATCCGAACAGTTTAAAATTCCGGTTAAATATATCGGAGTGGGTGAAGGCATGGAAGATTTGCAGATTTTTAATAAAAATGAGTTTGTAGATTCTTTATTTAGCAATTAAATTCATCTTCTCTCCTTGAAAACAAACATTAACAAACCTATTAAAGTTAATATAATTACACTGGGTTGTTCAAAAAACCTAGTCGATTCGGAGGTTTTGTTAAAACAGCTGGATGTTAATAATATCATTGTTTCTCACGATGTTGAATCGGGTGATTTTGATTTTGTTATTGTTAATACCTGTGGTTTTATTAATGATGCAAAACAGGAATCAATCGATACTATTTTACAGTTAGTTCAAGATAAAGCGAATGGTAAAATAAAAAAAATTATTGTCATGGGATGCCTTTCTTCTCGGTATTCCGCTATGCTTAAGAATGAAATCCCCGAAGTGGATGCCTATTTCGGTGTAAATAGCATGAAAGAGGTCTTACATTATTTAAAACTGGATTATAAAAAAGAATTACTGGGAGAACGTTGCTTAACAACCCCTTCTCATTATGCCTATTTGAAAATTGCCGAAGGCTGCGATCGGACATGCTCTTTTTGTGCAATCCCCGGTATTAGAGGAAGTTTCGTTTCTAAAAAAATTACAGATGTTGTTGCTGAAGCAAAGATTCTTGTTAGTAACGGTGTTAAAGAATTAATTTTAATAGCACAAGATTTAACGTATTACGGACTTGATATATATAAAAAAAGAAAACTTGCCGAATTACTCGAACAATTATCTTCTGTTGAAAAGCTTTCCTGGATACGCTTACAGTATGCTTATCCTG
>DAOLWT010000169.1:0-5213 GCA_035421345.1 Bacteroidales bacterium | reverse complement strand
CACATGGCAATTCAAAGTAATTATTTTCTTTTTACTGTATGTTTAAATTTTAATATAGCGAAATTCAATTCTATAGTGGTTTCTGTTTCGCTTGTTTGAAGATCGTCATCTAATATTTCCGCAATCAGATTTCCACTTTTTTGCATAAGAATTTTTTGTTTCTTTTCGTCCTTTACATTTGATAATTCGCCCACTGTACGCGAAAGTTCACGCATCTTTGTAAAAGTTTCAATAATTGCCAATGTTGTTTGTGTTGCCTTCGGACTTTTAAGTATCGTTGCAAGCATATATAAGCCCTTCTCGGTAAAAGCTTTTGGGATAACGGTGGAGTGTTTCAGATTCTCAAACCGGTCGAAATTTTCGACCGGTTCTTTTGAACTCAACTTTCCCTTTTTCTTTAAATGCGAAATTTTCGACCTTAAAGAATCCCATTCATCTTGAGAAATTGCGAGGATATATCCTTCCGGAAATTTATCCGGATTATTTTTTACCGCTTCATTTATTCTTTTAGTTTCAACCCCATAAAGGATTGCCACATCGCTATCAATGATTACTTTTAAATTATTGATTGTAATAATTTTATTCTCAACTTGCTCAAGTTTTATCATATTTATGATTTTTCAAAATTCAAATGTATCAAAAATACGGGTTTATCAGGATTTATAAAGTCGTTCGTTATCTTGTATATCCATCCACATGGCAAAAAGTAGAGATTGAATTCCAGTAATAAAAAGAAAAACGAAAGCGATTACCGGTAAGTACCCTATATCTATACTTAAAATAATTGCTTTTAAAATTTTGTATAAATAAGGTAAGCTTATTAACACAAGTATCAAACCAAAATTATATAAAATAAATAGAGGGTGAAAATCACGGAATAAATATTTTATCCATAAACGTTTAAAAAATGATTTAAATAAAAGCCACGAAATACGAGGAATTACGTTCCCTATTTTTATTTTAGAGCTTTCGCCAATATTGTAAATCGGTTTTATTTCCACTTCTTTAATGGTACACATGGCAATATTAAGTTTTACTAAAATATCGTTGGGCCATCCGTATGTTTTATAAATGTTAAAAAGCCTAATAGAGTTAAGAGCTTTATTTGAAAAAGCTACATAACCACATTGAGAATCTGATACATGCCAATAGCCGGAAGCTATTTTTGTTAGTATGGAAAGCACCGAATTGCCAAAATAACGTATTTTGGGTATAACCAACAAAGCACTTCTATGAATAAGGCGGTTTCCTTTAACATAATCAATATTTGATTCAACTACAGGAGTACAAATAGATTCCAGTTCGTCGGGGTCCATTTGTCCATCCCCATCCATAATTGCAGTGCAATCAATTTGATGATCTTTGCTCCATTTTAGTCCTCTGGCTATAGCAAGACCATTTCCTCCATTTATTTGTTGATTAATTAAGATTACTCTATCCTTTTCGGGGTTTTCGTTAATTATTATTGATGAAACAAAATAATTAATTTCAATTTTCATTTGGTTATGTAAAAGACTGTTGGCTTTATCATATTTTCCATTAAAATTAACAGTTGTAATATCTTTAATTTCAATTCCTTCATTTAGCTTTGTTTTCCAAAATGATTTAATAATTTTCGCAGTATTATCGGTAGAGCAGTCGTTAACAACAATAATTTTATCGACAAAATCCGGTATGGTTTCAATAACCGAAGCTATTTGTTTTTCTTCGTTATAAGCAGGTATAACAACGGCGATGGTTTTATTTTGGAGCACTGTTTTCGGGTATAATTTGGTAAATATCTATATTGCTATTTTTTAAACAAATATAATGAATATGTTTGTTATTACTTAATATTTGGTTTATATAAATATTATCATAAATTTTATGTTTAGCGACTAATATTTTATAATCGTTTATTAAATCATCGCATTTAAAATGAATAAAATTTTGTGGTTCCATAGTAATACCGCCATTTGCAGAAACAAAAAACTCGGAACGGAGTTGTCGGTAATAATTCGTTTTTTCATCTTCGGTAACTATATAAATTATTCTTTCTTTTTCAGTAGAAATTTTTTTATGCAATAAAATAAAGTCGTTGTAACTCCCATAAGGTAAATTCATTTCCGACATATTTTTTTGTCTGTCGGTTAACGAAAATTTACTTCGTAAATAAAGCCAGTGAGAAAACTGAAAAATAAAAGAACAGAAGAATAATATGAAAAGCGTTTTTTTAAGAAAATTATTTTTATGAAGAACAATATATATAAAAAAGGTGAGTATTGTAAAAAAATAAGTTATAGATATATAACGCGAAATAACAGCATAATAGGTATACAACGAATTTTTCCCTAGTAATTCAGCCCATGAAAGGACACTTCCTTTATAAATAATAAATAAAAAGAATATATTACAGAGTATAGTAAAAAGAGCAGTTAAGTATAAAAAATGAAGTTTTGCTTGCGAAGAAGATACTATTGTATTTCTGTTTTTTGTAAAATAAAATGAAAAAATAGGAGAAAAAGAGGGTAAAATAATTTTTAGTAAAAAAAATAAAAGAATAAAAGAAACAAAAGAAATTATCCCAAATAATACGATTGGAATAGTGTTATTTCCCGAAATTTGAAAATAAATGCTATAAAAAATATTATCCGGGAAAAAAGCATTAAAAAAAGGAGCATAAAAAATTTTAATACCACTATTTGAAAAAGATTCCGAACCCGACAGGTAATTAGTAGCTAAGCTTGCTGTATATGTTTGAGACCGAATTTGAATATAAATAAATAAAGCAGAAAAGAGTAAAATGAAAAAAGAATAAGCAAGCAATTTTATATTCAATTTTTTATGAAAACAAAAGGCGGCTAAAATAAAGAAACAAAAAATGGAAAGGGTATGAGGATAAAAAGCATATCTTATAAAACTCAGCGATGCACTTAATAGCGATATTCCGAAAATGAATAAAAATTCTTTAAATAAGTTATGCGAATTTTGATAAAATTTAATGATAAAATAAATAATAGATAAATATATACCTAAGCATAATAAGTCAGCGTTATTTGTATGTCGAAATGGTACATAGGCAAATGTAAAGAATATAAAAAGCAGAGAAATGCTCCATTTTTTTTCCGGAGGTATTATTAAAAGAAGAATTTTAAGAGTAGCGAAAAATAAAAGAAATAAAGCTAAAAAATGTATAATTAACTCCGATAATTCAAAATTATTATTGGTAATATAAAGTAATGGGGCTATTGTTAGAGAATAACCCAAAGGCCAATCTTCGAGACGGTTATATTCTACTTTGCAATTATCTGTATTAACACGGGGAATTGTAAAGCCATGTCCGTTAATAAAATTTTTTGTAGAAGCTATTTGAAACATATCATCAGAACCCATACGACTGGATATGTGAACCACATAGGTTTGCATGAGAACAGCAATAATAAGGAGAGAAAATGTTTGTTTCGATAAAAATGATAATATTTTGGATATCATATTTTAATTTTGAAATTCAATAAAAATCAAAATTAATAAGTAATTTGAATTCAACTATAATTATTATTAAAGAATTTATAAACTGAATTTGGTAGAGGAGTTATACCAATTGTAAATACAAGGGTGTAAACATTCAATTAAAAAAAAGCAAGCGAAAAAAAACAAAAGCAACTAGAATAATTAAGAAATTATACGGTAGGGGGTTATTGATTATATACGATTATATTTTTAGACAAATATTTTATTTAATATATGTCTTATTTATTTAAATTATATGGTATCAATAAATCGTTGTTCAATTTTATTAAATAACAATAAACCTATTATAAGAATTACAAGCGTAAATATACCGCTATAACCCAGCATTTCCCACGAAAAGGTTCCTCTCCCGAGCAAAGCATATTTAAAAGTCTCAATAATCGAGGTCATGGGGTTAAGCATAATAATTATTTTGTATTTATCGGGTATGCTGCTTAAGGGATAAATAATGGGAGTTGCATACATTAGTAGTTGCACCCCAAAATTAACCACAAACTGTAAATCTTTATATTTAGTAGTAAGCGATGAAATAATAATTCCAAAACCTAATCCCATTAGGGCTGTTAATAGTAATAATACCGGAATTAAAAAAATATAAGGAGTAATATAAATATTAGCGCCTATTAAATAATAATAAACCCAGAAACCCATCATAAAAAGAAACTGTACACAAAATGTGATGAGGTTCGAAATAACAATAGATACAGGAACGGTAAGCCTCGGGAAATATACTTTGCCGAAAATACCGGCATTATTAATAAATGTGCCCGATGTTTTGGTAATGCACGATGCAAAATAATTCCATGCTGTTATTCCTGTCATATAAAAAATAACCGAAGGGGTTGCATTTGTTGAAATATGAGCAAATTTATCGAATATAATGGTGAATACAATCGTAGTAAGTAAAGGTTGAAAGATATACCAAAGAGGGCCTAATATGGTTTGTTTATAACCTGCCACAAAATCTCTTCTCACAAAAATCAGAACCAAATCGCGGTATTTCCATACCTCCGATAAATTAATATCGTACCATGTCCGTTTAGGGCGTATTACTTCGGTCCATTCTTTATCCGATTCGGAGAGCATGTTTAGTCTTAATATTTTAACAAAAATAGAATTTTTTTTAATTCAGAAGTAAGAAAAAATGAAAGAATGATAGAATGAGTTGTGATTAAGGATAAGGATGAGGATGAGGATGAGGATGAGGATAAGGATAAGGATGAGGATGAGGATAAGGATAAGGATAAGGATAAGGATGAGGATAAGGATAAGGATAAGGATAAGGATAAGGATGAGGATGAGGATAAGGATAAGGATGAGGGAAAATGGGTTTAAATAAAAGCAGGACTACCAATTTAATTCAAAAGTCGGAATTTAGAATTAGTTTTTCGAATAAAAATAATAATCAAAAATTAATTTAATAGCATAAGTGTCAGACAGAGCAAGCAGACTATAGGTAGGGAAGTAAATTATTTAGAAAATTTAAAAACTACTAACTACCTACTACGAACTAAAAAAACGTGTCGAAGTCTGACCAATTTTAGAGGTGTGGTTTCGACAGGCTCAACCACCGCGATGAGGAAGCCCTCTACGATTGGTCCCACTTCGAGACGACCTCCTTCGTCGGTCTCCTCTGTGTGACACATATCGAAATGCACTTATTACAAAGTAAACAGTGTGCTTTAGCATGGATAACTTTTGAT
>DAOLWT010000168.1:0-5243 GCA_035421345.1 Bacteroidales bacterium | reverse complement strand
CACAGAGGAGGACGACGATAGGAGTCCGTCTCGAAGTGGGACCGCTCGTAGAAAAATTCAATAGAAAAATTGTTTTTTATTTACTTTTTTCCTTTGATACAAAATCCCGATGGCTATCGGGACTAGGCTGTCAGGAAATTTCCTCACGTTGATTAAAAAACATAGCATCCTAATCGGTAAATTATCAGCGAGTTAGGAATGAGTTAGTTATCTTTTTCTTTAGCGAAAGTACCATATCGACTATAAATTATAAACCCAACGCCCAACAATATAAATGGAATACTTAATAATTGCCCCATATCCAGTTTCATGTTTTCTTCGAAAGCAACCTGTCTTTCTTTTACAAACTCGATAAAGAAGCGAGACATAAAAATAAAAAAAATAGATAATCCAAAGAAGAAACCGTTTTGTAAAACAGTCCGTTTCGTTTTATATAGATAAATAAGTAATCCGAAAATTAGAAGATACACCAGGGCTTCATATAACTGTGCAGGATGTCGTGGAATCATATCAACATTTGGAAAAATAAAAGCCCATGAAACATGCGTAGGTGTTCCAATAATTTCGGAGTTCATTAAATTTGCAAGTCGAATAAAACACCCACTTAAAGGTGTTACAATGGCAATCAGGTCAATTGTTCTAATAATTGGTTCTTTCGTTTTAATGGAATAAATAATTAATGCTATTATTAATCCGATAGCACCACCATGACTTGCCAAACCTTGGAATCCAGAGAAATGATACCCCCCTCCTATATTTGGTTGAATAGGTAACAAAATTTCGATGGGATGACTTAAAAAATAAGATGGCTCATAAAATAAACAATGTCCGAGTCTAGCTCCTAAAAAGATACCTATCATTCCATAAATAATAAGTTTATCTAATTTTTCGAGCGGAATATTTTCATTTTTAAAAATCCATTTAAGTATATAAACACTTAGAATAAGTCCTCCAACAAAAAGGATTCCGTAATACCGAAGCGAGATACCAAATAAATTAATTATTTCGGGATTAACATCCCAAAAAATAGATAGGATCGTCATTATACATTTTCTTTTAAAAACTGCTTAGAAACTAAAGGACTTCTTTCATTTTTATTCCTATATCGGCAGGAGAATCAACAACATGGACATGGCATTCGCGTAAAATCTTTTTCTTGGCTTCGGCCGTATCCTCTTTTCCGCCAACGATAGCGCCGGCATGCCCCATTGTTCTTCCTTTTGGAGCAGTAGCGCCGGCAATAAAACCAACAACAGGTTTGGTTCCGTATTTTTTTATCCACAATGCCGCATCTGCTTCCATGGTACCTCCTATCTCCCCTATCATAACAATCCCTTTGGTTTCGGGATCATCCATAAACAATTTAACCGCATCTAACATAGATGTACCTGGAATAGGATCCCCGCCAATACCAATTCCGGTAGACTGACCGAGTCCAGCTTTGGTAATTTGGTCAACCGCTTCGTAAGCCAATGTTCCAGAACGTGAAATTATTCCAATAGTTCCTTTTTTATGAATAAAGCCAGGCATAATCCCTATTTTTGTTTCTTCTGGGGTAATAATACCTGGGCAGTTAGGACCTATTAAACGACAATCTTTCCCACATAAATATGTTTTTACGGCAAGCATATCTTTTACTGGAATCCCTTCGGTAATACATACAATTACTTTAATACCAGCATCAGCGGCTTCCATTATAGCATCGGCAGCAAATGCAGGAGGAACAAAAATAACAGAAACATCGGCCCCTGTTTTAAAAACAGCCTCTTCTACTGTATTAAATACCGGTTTATCAATATGTGTCTGTCCCCCTTTTCCAGGCGTTACCCCTCCAACTATTTTGGTACCATATTCAATCATTTGCAACGCATGAAAAGTTGCCTCAGTTCCAGTAAATCCTTGAACAATTACTTTTGAATGTTTATTGACGAGAATACTCATTTTAAAATATTTATTTTACAAATTTAGTCGATAATTAGACTTAAAAAAGCTTTTTACCTATTTTTGTTGAAACATAATTATTATTTATGAAACCAAGCAAGCACAAAGCTGTTTTAAACGATACCATTTGCGCAATAAGCACTCCGTTTGGGAACGGCGCTATTGCGATTATTCGTTTATCAGGACCAGAAACATTTGCAATATGCAATACCATTTTTGTTCAAAATAAAGAAACCATTGATTTTAACAACACCCTTTCTCACACGCTTCATTACGGAAAACTATTTATGGAAGATCAGGTATTGTTGGATGAAGTAGTAATAGGAATTTTCAGAAATCCTCATTCATACACCGGTGAAGATATTGCAGAAATCTCGTGTCATGGCTCTATCTATATTCAAGAACAACTGATGCAACTGCTTATTAGAAAAGGAGCAAGAGCAGCAAAACCGGGCGAGTTCACCCTTCGTGCTTTTTTAAACGGGAAAATGGATTTAGCACAAGCCGAAGCAGTAGCCGACCTTATTGCATCCGAATCGAGTTCGGCGCATAAGCTAGCGATTAGTCAGGTAAAAGGGGGATTTTCAAAAGATATACGACAGTTAAGAACCGAGTTGCTCGAGTTCTCATCGCTGCTCGAATTAGAACTTGACTTCAGCGAAGAAGAAGTTGAATTTGCCAATAGAGAAAAACTGACAGCACTTCTTACGAGAATAAGAATTAAAATAGATTATCTATTAGCCTCTTATTCTTTTGGAAATGTTTTAAAGAGAGGAATTCCGGTAACTATAATCGGGAAGCCAAACGTGGGAAAATCAACCCTTTTAAATATTCTATTGAATGAAGACAAAGCAATTGTTTCCGAAATACCCGGAACTACAAGAGATACCATAGAAGACAAAATAATTATAAATGGCATCTGTTTTCGTTTTATTGATACAGCAGGACTGCGCGAAACAACCGACAAAATAGAAACAATGGGAGTTGAACGAACATACGAAAAAATAAACGAAGCATCAATTATACTTTACATGTTCGATTTAACCGAGAGTAATGTTAACGATATAAAAAATAGTTTACAGGAAATAAAAAAATTATCGGGGAATGAAGAAGTAAAAATTATACTTATCGCTAATAAAATTGATTTACTTGTTGAAACGCCTAAAAGTTTCAAAGAATTATCTAATTTTGATACTGTTTATATAAGTGCTAAAAGAAAAGAAAATATCCATCTTATTACAGAAAAACTTATAAAAACGGTTAAAGAAACCAATATGCAGTTCGATGGAAATATAGTTACCAATGCACGTCATTATGATGTTTTAACAAAATCGTTGCAAGAAATAGATGAAACGTTGAATGGCATGAAGCAACAACAATCGAACGACTTGCTAGCTATCAATATACGTTCCGCTTTGCATTATTTAGGAGAGATAACCGGAGATATAACAACAGAAGATATTTTAGACCAAATTTTTGGAAAATTTTGTATTGGAAAGTAAAAACGATTCTAATGTAAAGCATAAGAAAGAAATATATTACAAAATGGCACAAAAAAATGATTACGCTATTAATTTTCAATTATACGACTTCATTGAATTCCATTTTTCGGCATACTTTTCATAACCAATAAACACTTTTTCATATACTTAATTCAAGAAAAAAAACATTAACAAACCAAAACCCAATGAAAAAAATAATTTATTCCATATTAACATTATCCTTATTTTTCACCTTGTCTTCAAAAGCACAGGTTTTACTAGATGTAGAAACAGGACTTGTTTCAACCGGATATAATGATGTTCGTTCTCCGGGAAATACAGGAACCTTTTTCTCTCTTAAAGAGGATTTACAATCAAAAACAAGTCCGTTTTTACGCCTAAGAGCGGGTTATATTATAAATTCGCGTCATAGCATTTCACTATTATATGCTCCGCTTAAAACGATATCGGAAGGCAGTACAAACAAGC
Organism: Bacteroidales bacterium; assembly: GCA_035421345.1. Classification (GTDB taxonomy): domain Bacteria; phylum Bacteroidota; class Bacteroidia; order Bacteroidales; family CG2-30-32-10; genus DAOLWT01. Next base: position 1,332 of record DAOLWT010000168.1, on the reverse strand, counting down.
CTATTTTATTTGAGAATGTTCTTTTCCCAGCAAATACAGCGCTTAAGGGAACCTATATATTTAATTCATACCGATTAACCTATCGATACGATTTCGTGTATAAGCCCAAATTTATTTTTGGCTTAGGATTTACAGCAAAAATTAGAGATGCCAGCATTCAACTTTCTTCAGCCGGACTTATTGCCGAAAAAACAAATACCGGATTTGTACCCATTATTAATTTTAAGCTTTGGTGGAAAATGAATGAAAAAGTAGGACTTCTGATTAATGGTGATGCACTTGCAGCACCCCAGGGCAGAGCCGAAGATGTATTAATTGCTGCCTCCTATAAGTTATCTGATAATTTAGATATTCGTGGCGGATATCGAATTTTAGAAGGAGGTGCCGATAACGATGAAGTATACAGCTTTGCATTATTCCACTATTTTTCTGTTGGCATAACATATACTTTTAAAAATAATGATAATGAATAAATCTAAAATTTTAAAATTATTGGCATCCCTTGCATTGCCATTAATACTAGGCGCTATTGCTGGTTTACCTACAGCCGATGCGGTACCCGAATGGTATAAAGGATTAAACAGACCTTCCTTTAGTCCACCCAATTGGTTGTTTGGTCTGGTATGGACAATTCTTTATATCCTTATGGGAATTTCTTTGTTTTTAATATGGAAACAAGGTGTTAGTAAAGAGCGCAACATAGCCATTTTCGTTTTTTTATTACAATTATCACTAAACTTTGCATGGAGTTTTATCTTTTTCTATTATAATATGATAGGCTTGGCCTTGATAGAGATTATTTTATTATGGATAAGTATTCTTCTTATGCTTGTATTATTTTACAAAATTAAACCAATGGCCGCTTATTTAAATATTCCGTATTTACTATGGGTAAGTTTTGCCACTATACTAACTGCTGCGTATTTTATCCTCAACAGAAGTTGATATAATTCTTGAACTATAAATAGCACTTGTTGTTCGTGTGTGATAATTTTTTAGATTAAAAAGAAAGAAGCATAAAGCAATAAAATAACGCCCCTCTGCGTTTATAAAAAGTTTTTGAAGAAAGCCTATTTTAAAGAAAAAATCAATTAATATAAAGATTGAATTTTATAGTATGAATAATAAAAACAAGCAAGATGAACGTATTTCTAAAATAACGTTCGATAAAGTGTATCCTTTATATTTGGCAAAAGTAGAAAAGAAAGGCCGAACGAAAGAAGAGCTGCATCAGGTCATTTATTGGTTAACGGGCTTTAACGATAATAAAATACAAAAACTCATAGAAGAAAAAGTAACCTTTGAAAAATTTTTCGAAGAAGCAATTATAAA
>DAOLWT010000167.1:0-5281 GCA_035421345.1 Bacteroidales bacterium | reverse complement strand
TCATGATAGCGGGTTTCTTATTAAATATCGCAATAATGAGGCAAGTTCCGTTAAAATAGTTAAAAAAATATTACCGGATTATTACTATAAAAAAGAAGAAATTGATGCTATTGAAAAAATGATAATGTCTACTAAAATACCACAGAAACCGAATAATATACTTGAACAAATATTGTGTGATGCAGATTTAGATTACTTAGGAAGAGATGATTTTAATATGATTAGTATTAAACTTTTTCAAGAATGGAATTTTAATGGAATCAAACTCTCTCTGAAAGAATGGTATTTACAGGAAATTAAATTTTTAGAGAAACATACCTATTTTACGCAAACAGCGATTAAATTGAGAACTCCCAAAAAAATGGATCAGTTAAATCAAATAAAGGAGTTACTTAAAATAAAAAAATAAACTTATTCTGTTTTTAATTGAATAATGGTTATTTCCGGTGTCATACCAATTCTTCCAGGAAAGCCTAAAAATCCAAACCCTCTGTTTACATACAAATACTGAGCTCCTTCATGGTATAGCCCAGCCCAATGAGGATACATCTTCTTTATTGGGCTCCAAAAAATCCTGCCACAATTTATCCCAATCTGCATGGCATGGGTATGTCCCGCTAATGTTAAATCGATATTATTTTTACCTGCTATTTCTACGTCCCAATGCGATGGGTTATGCGAAAGTAAAATTTTAAATATAGATGGGGTTAATCCTTTTATAGCACTGTCTAGTATTCCGTATTGTTTAAAAGGGGGTTTGCCCCAGCTTTCAATACCTAGTATAGCGATAGAATCATTGTCTCGTTTAATAAACTGATGTTCGTTTTTTAATAAAATAAAACCTGCTTCTTTTTGTATTTTTATTAATTGGTTAAAATCTTCTGTTTTTTCTTCAATGGTGTTCCACCTACGGTAGTCGCCAACATCATGATTTCCTAATATGGAATATACTCCCAAAGGAGCTTTTAATCTCTTTAATTCAGGCAACATTATTTTTGCTTCAATCGATAAATTATTAACCAAATCTCCTGTTAAAAAAATAATATCCGGTTTTTCTTTCATTAACTGGTCAATTCCTTTTCTAACATCTTTCGGGTCTTTAAAGCTCCCTAAGTGCATATCGGATATTTGAGCTATCTTTAAATTATTAAAATTTTTAGGTAGATTTTTAAAAGAAATACTAACATATTCTGTTTGGTAGTTCGTTTTCCCGTTTATAATCCCATTAAGTATAATTCCAAAAACAATCAACATAACTAAAACGCCAACACCGGAGATAACCTTTATAGCACTTAGTTTTTCTAAAAAAGGAATTGGTTTAATTTTATGTATCAAATTTGCTATTAATCGGATAATAAGTTCAATAAAAACAAAAAGAATGAATATAACCTTAGGTATATAAATAAGAACAAATAAACCGGAAAGATTAAAATAATTCCTATATACAATATAATCGGGTTGGCTCGATTTTTTTTCTACAATAATAAAAATAATGAAATAAAGGATAATGGAAAAGCTAATTCCCCAAAAAATATATTGACCATTCCTTTTTAGCTTTTTTTTATTATTTAAAGAGAATAAACGGAATAAACTTTTCTGAAAAGCAAGGTCTGTAATAAGAATGAAAATAGTAACCAGTAGTATTGTTAATGCCATTTAGTTTAGGATTAATAAGTATATTGATATGAAATTGTTTTTTTAATAAAAGTATTGAAAATAAATGCAATCAAAATATATTTGTTTGCAAATTTAATAATACTTTTATTCCTGAAATTTTTATATCGATGAAAAAAATAGTTTATTTAATTTTATTTATAGGCATATCTTTAAATATGAATGCTGCAAATCCAGACTCTCTCGTAGTTAATAAAATATATATGGAGGCATTAGCCGATAATACGGCATATACAAATTTGGAATATTTATGTACCCAAATCGGAGGTCGTTTATGTGGCTCTGTTGAATCGGAGAAAGCTATTGCATGGGCTAAAAAGTGCTTGGAAGAAATGGCGCTAGATACCGTTTATCTTCAAAAATTAATGGTGAGTCATTGGACTAGAGGTGAAAAAGAAGTTGCCTATATCAAATTTAATTCAGCCGAAATAAAAAACGTGCATGTTTGTGCTTTAGGAGAATCTGTAGCTACTCCAAAAAATGGTATTACTGCCGAAGTGGTTGAAGTTAAAAGTTTTGAGGAGTTAATAAAATTAGGAAAAGAAAATATTTCGGGAAAAATCGTTTTTTATAACCGTGCTATGGATCCTTCTAAATTCATTACTTTCGAAGCTTATGGCGGTGCTGCCGGTCAGCGGTTTGTGGGGGCGGTTAAAGCAGCTGAATTTGGTGCTGTTGGTGTTGTTGTTCGTTCTCTTACCTTGTTATCAGATTTTACTACGCATACAGGAATTATGAAGTACGATTCTGCCGGAATTAATATCCCCGCAGTGGCTATTAGTACTAAAGATGCCGATTTGTTGAGTGAATCTCTTCAAACAGATAACCATCTTTTATTTTATATGAAAACATCGTGTCAGTTTTTTTTGGAAAAAGAATCGTATAATGTTATTGGTGAAGTAAAAGGGACTGAATCTCCGAATGAAATTATGGTAGTGGGCGGACATTTGGATTCATGGGATAATGGACAAGGCGCACATGATGATGGAGTGGGTGTTGTTCAATCGATAGAAGTATTGAGACTATTTAAAAAGTTAGGTGTAAAACCAAAACATACTATTCGGGTGGTCCTTTTTATGGATGAAGAATGTCATCAACGAGGAGGTAAAAAATATGCAGAAATAGTTAAATTAAAAAACGAAAAACATATTGTAGCTATCGAAAGTGATGGCGGGGGGTTTACCCCCAACGGTTTTTCTTTTGATACCTCTCAAGATACCCTCAATGCAATAAAAAAATGGAGTTCGTTACTTTTAAATTACGGACTTTATAGTTTAACCAAAGGACACAGTGGGGTAGATATCGGATTTTTAAAGGGCTTAGGTTTTCCTTTAATTGGATTAGAAACTGATTCTCAACGTTATTTTGACTTTCAACATGCCGAAACAGATACCTTTGATAAGGTGAATAATCGTCAAATGCAATTGGGCAGTGCGGCAATGGCTTCCCTTATTTATTTAATCGATAAAAACGGAATTCAATAATTAGTTCTTTATTAGGTCACGATAAATTTCAATCTTTACATAATATTTTAGAGTGAATGAAAGAAGATAAAATATTTTTCTTTAAAAGTTTATTATTTCCATTGCTGATTTTATTCAGTATGTGGATGGTGAAATTTTTGGAATTTATTTTTAATTTAAATTTTGTTGAACTTGGTGTGTATCCTTTAAAAATTACAGGATTGTTGGGGATTATAACCGCGCCATTTATACATGAAAATTTTCAACACTTAATCTCTAATTCAGTTCCATTTTTTTTACTTTCACTTGCCTTATTTTATTTCTATAAGGGCATAGCCGGAAGAGTTCTTTCCTTAATATGGATTATAAATGGTATTTGTGTATGGCTTTCGGGTAGAGAAGCTTATCATATTGGGGCGAGTGGGGTAGTTTATGGATTGGCAGCATTTCTTTTTTTTAGTGGTATTTTACGTAAAGATACACGTCTAGCCGCAATAACATTGGTTATCGCATTTTTTTACGGAAGTATGGTGTGGGGTATTTTTCCTGATTTTTTCCCTGGTAAAAACATATCTTATGAGTCGCATTTATGGGGGTTGCTGACCGGTTTAGTATTTGCGGTATATTATCGTAAAAGTGGACCAGCTCGACCTGTTTATTCATGGGAATTAGAGCCTGAAGATTCGGAAGAAAACAATGAAGACGATATACCTAAAAATACCTTGCTTAAAGATGAATAAAAAATGGGAAGATTGTAAAACGAATGAATAAATTCAACAAAAGCTTATCTCTCCCTATCCATCTCTCTCTGAATATCTCTTCCTTTTATGGTTTCTCTTTTGTCGTATAATTTTTTTCCTTTTGCTAACGCAATTTCTATTTTAGCAAGCCCCTTTTCATTAATAAATAGAAAAGTAGGAACAATAGTAGTTCCTTGTTGATCTAAATTGGTTTTTAATTTTCGCAGTTCTCGTTTGTTAAGTAATAATTTTCGATCGCGTTTGGGGTCGTGGTTATTATAGGTGCCATAGGTATATTCGGAAATATGCATGTTTCGGATAAAAAGTTCTTCGCTAATAAATAAACAATAAGCTTCCGAAATACTGGCTTTGCTATCGCGTATCGACTTAATTTCAGTGCCTGTTAATTGAATACCTGCAATAAATTTTTCGAGCAGAAAGTATTCAAAAGATGCTTTTTTGTTTTTTATTTTTACTGTGTTCGCCATGTTTTATTTTCATTCAACCTTCACTCATTCTATAAAACCGAGTGCAAATTTACTATAAATAATGATTAGGAGGCTTATTAACCCCCTGCTTTCTTCGCTTTATATCCTTTTAAAATAAGGAACTCAATAATTTTATCTCTGAAATCGCCTTGTATTAGTATTTCTCCGTCTTTTACGGTTCCCCCAGTTCCGCACTTCGATTTTAAAAGTTTTCCTAATTCTTCCAAATCTTTTTCCTTCCCAATAAAATCTTTAATAATACAAACTGTCTTGCCCCCTCGGTGTTTCTTCTCTATAAAAACACGTAAGTTTTGTTGTTGCGGGGGGAGTGTTTCCGCTTGCACTTGTTCATCGTAAGTATATTTAAAATCGGGATTGGTAGAATAAATAACGCCGGTAATTTTCTTTTTTTGTGACATACGTAAAAGGTAAATATTATGGAACAATAATAGATAAGGTTTTGGGGTGTACTTGAATAGATGCTCGGGAGATTTGTTTGTCAGCATCGCCATCTAGATGACTAGCTGTAAATTCCTTGCAAGTAACTGTTGCATTTTTTACTTTATATAATTCAACAAATCGAGCATCGTCGATGTTTTTCATAAAAAGTTTCTTTACCATTAAAAGGGTTTTAATAATAGATTCTTTTTTTAAAATACACAAATCAAGATATCCATCGTTAATAGATGCCGAAGGGGCAATACGTGCATTATAACCAAATTGGTCGGCATTGGCAAAGCTAACTAATAATGCTTTTCTAATAATTTTTTGCTGGTCGAATTCTATCGTGTATTCAATGGGCGTGTATTTATAAAACTCCGATATGATTAATCGAATATAGGTTAATAGTCCTCGGTATTTACAACGTGAAAATTTTTCTGCTACTTTGGCGTCAAATCCAATTCCTGCAATACTT
>DAOLWT010000166.1:0-5413 GCA_035421345.1 Bacteroidales bacterium | reverse complement strand
CTTACTTGGACTTCATAAAATATTGCATTATTATTTTTTCGCCATTTACTTTTTTTTCAATAAAATGAATTTTTACTTAAATATAAATACCTATTTTTACACTAATACTTGGATAATATAAATAATATGACAGAAAATATGCAGTTAAATCCGGATTATTTATTTGAAATAAGTTGGGAAGTTTGTAATAAAGTAGGGGGTATCTATACCGTTATATCAACCAAAGCAAATATTCTTACAGAAAAATTTCAAAATAATTATATTTTTATTGGCCCTGATGTTTGGAAAGAAACGAGAGAGAACCCCGAATTTATTGAAGATAAATTATTATACCGCTCCTGGAGAGAAGAAGCCGAAAGTGAAGGCTTGCATTTAAGAATAGGAAGATGGAAAATACCTGGAAATCCAATTGCTGTTTTAGTCGATTTTACGAATTATTTTGAAATAAAAGATAAAATATTTGCAGAATTCTGGGAACATTATAAACTAGATTCTATTGCGGGTCAGTGGGATTATATTGAACCGGTTATGTTCGGATATGCTGCTGCAAAAGTAATTGAAAGTTTTTACCAATTTAATATTTCTGCCAAAGATAAAATAATTGCTCATTTCCATGAATGGATGACCGGATCGGGTATCCTATATTTAAAAAAAGCAGTCCCTCAGGTTGGAACCTTGTTTACAACCCACGCTACTGCTATTGCAAGATCTATTGCTGCAAATGGAATGCCCCTATATAAGGATATGGAGAATTTTAATGCAGACACCATTGCTCATAATTTCAACATTGTTTCAAAACAATCTATCGAAAAACTTTCGGCTATCAATGCTGATTCATTTACTACTGTTAGCGAAATTACGGCAAAAGAATGTGAGCATTTTTTAGATAAAAAAGTTGATTTAGTTACTCCAAACGGCTTCGAAGATTCATTTATTCCTAAAAATGAAATTTTTCATAAAAAAAGAAAAGAAGCACGAAATAAATTAATAAATGTTGCAGAAGCGATATTAAATCAAAAGGTAGCAGAAGACACGATTTTTATTTGCACGAGTGGTCGGTATGAGTTTAAAAATAAAGGAATCGATATTTTTATTGATGCATTAGGAAAGCTTAATAAAAAAGGGGATACAAGTAAACAAATCTTTGCATTTATCTTAGTTCCGGCTAATCATGCCGGACCCCATAAAGATATTGTAGAACGATTGAATAAGCCGAATTTTGAAAACCCGATATCGAACGAATATGTTACACATTATCTGCATGAAGCCGAATCGGACCCGTGTTTATGTAAAATTAAAGAGAATGCGTTAACGAATGCCCCCGGAAATAAAGTAAAAATAATTTTTGTACCCTCTTATTTAAACGGAAACGACGGCGTTTTTAACGAATCATATTATGATTTACTTATCGGTTTCGATATTTCTATTTTCCCATCTTATTACGAACCTTGGGGTTATACCCCTATGGAAAGCGCTGCCTTTTTTATTCCCACTATTACAACTTCATTAACCGGATTTGGGAAATGGGTCGCTTCTAAATTTTCAAACGAGAATAATGCCATCGCTGTTATTGAAAGAACCGATGATAACAATTCTCAAGTAGTCGATTTAATCGTTGAAAAATTAATTTATTATATAAATTTAAATGAACTCGATAAAAAAAATATCAACGAAGAAGCTAATAAAATAGCTTCAACCGGACTTTGGGTTAATTTTATTGAAAATTATTATGTCGCTTACCATATCGCTTTAAAGAAAGTATTAGAAAGAGCTGATTTATATAAAAATAAAGTCATTCCCGATCAAGTACTACCCTATAAAACCTTATCTCAAAATAAACAAATTTGGAGAAAAGTCTTAGTTAAGTCCGATTTCCCCGAAGGATTAAGCGATTTGGTTCGATTGTCGAAAAATATGTGGTGGTCATGGAATTATGATGCACAAGAACTATTTGAAATGATTGATCCGATTCTTTGGGCTAAATGGAATTATAACCCTGTTTCGTTATTGCAGGACTTATCCTATGAACAACTCTTAGCATTAGAGAAAAACACTGATTTTATGAAACGCTTATCGGATGTTTATGCTCGGTTTTCTAGCTATATGCAAAAAGGATGCGAGAAACCAAAAGAACAGCTTGCGTACTTTAGTATGGAATACGGACTTCACGATTCTATAAAAATATTTTCTGGTGGATTAGGTGTACTCGCAGGTGATTATTTAAAACAAGCAAGTGATTCTAATATTAATATGGTGGGTGTTGGTTTATTATATAGAAACGGCTATTTTACACAGAATTTATCACCAACTGGAGATCAAATGGAGTTGCACTTAGCACAGAAGTTTTCTCACTTACCTATTCATTCGGTTCGTGTTACTGATAACGAAAGTGGAAAAGAAAATGAATGGTTGAAAATAAAAATAGCCTTACCCGGAAGAACATTATTTGCTAAAGTTTGGTTGGTTAATGTTGGGAGAACTCCATTGTATTTACTAGATACTGATATTGATGAAAATTCACCGCAAGATAGATCCATTACATTTCAATTATATGGAGGAGATAATGAAAATAGATTAAAACAAGAACTCTTACTTGGTATAGGTGGAATACGCTTACTCGATGCGTTAAATCATCATCCTACAATTTATCATTGCAATGAAGGCCATGCTGCTTTTATTGGATTAGAAAGAATGAGAATATTAGTTCAAGAAGAATTTTTTACATTCCCTGATGCCATGGAACTGGTGCGTGCGTCTACTTTGTTTACAACACATACTCCTGTTCCTGCAGGTCATGATTCATTTAGCGAAGATCTTTTAAGGAAATATATCCCTCATTATGCCGGTCGTTTAAATATTGATTGGAATACCTTTATGAACCTTGGTAGAGCCAAAGAAAACGACCCCAACGAAAAGTTTTCGATGAGTGTTTTAGCGGTTAAATTATCCCAAGAAGTAAATGGCGTTAGTCGAATACATGGTAAGGTTTCTCGTGAAATGTTTTCGGAATTATTTTCTGGGTTTTACCCCGAAGAACTGCATATAGGTTATGTAACCAACGGAGTTCACTATGCCACATGGACTGCTAAAAGATGGCAAGAACTTTATAAAAAAGAATTTGGAGAAGCATTTTTATCGGATTTGTCAAATAAAGAATATTGGTCTAACATATTTAATGTTCCTGATCAAGAAATATGGAATATTAGACAAGCTCAAAGAAAGGACTTAATCGTTTTTTTAAGAAAACGTTTAATGGAAAACCTTGCAAAACGCCAGGAAAACCCTAAAAATAGCATAGACATGATAGAAGCACTTAATGAAGATGCTTTAACAATAGGTTTTGCAAGACGATTTGCCACTTATAAACGCGCTTACCTTTTATTTAAAAACCTCGATAAGTTAGCTCAAATTGTAAATAATCCTAATATGCCTGTTCAATTTATTTTTGCGGGGAAAGCACATCCTGCAGATAAAGAGGGACAACTACTCATTAAGCATATTGTAGAAGTGTCGAAGAAAAAAGAGTTTTTAGGTAAAATTTTATTTATTGAAAATTACGACATGGAAATAGCCTCTAAAATGGTGCAAGGGGTAGATATCTGGTTAAATACACCTACTCGTCCATTAGAAGCTTCCGGTACTTCCGGACAAAAAGCCATTATGAACGGGGTCGTTAATTTTAGCGTTTTAGATGGTTGGTTTGCTGAAGGATATAAAGAAAATGCTGGCTGGGCATTAAAAGAAGAAACAACCTTCGAAAATCATCAATTTCAGGACGAGTTAGATGCCGAAACGATTTATGATATATTAGAAGATGAAATTATTCCTACGTTTTATAAAAGAGATAAAGATGGAATTTCAGCAAAATGGATTTCCTATGTAAAAAATACCATAGCGGAAGTTGCTCCTCAGTTTACAACAAAAAGAATGATTGATGATTATATAAAATTATTTTATACCAAATTAATTAATCGCTCTAAAGAATTAACAGAAAACAAATTTGAATTAGTTAAAAAATTGTCTTTTTGGAAAAAGAAAATTATTCGAGAATGGGAAAATATTGAAGTGGTTTCTATGAATATTCCCGATTATTCTAATCATGCGTATAAACTGGGAGAAAAGTTTGTCGCTGAAATTAGGCTTAACCTTCATGATTTAAAACCCGAAGAAATAGGTATTGAGATAATTTTTGGAGAGAAAGAATTTGACCAAATAAAGAATATTTTTCATAAAAGCGAAATGGTTCCGGTTACATCAGAAAACAACGTGGTTATTTACCGAACACAAATTTTTGTTACTCGGCCTGGCGTATTTAACTATGCTTTCCGTATGTTCCCTAAAAATTCGATGCTTCCTCATTTACAAGATTTTAATCTAATTCGATGGTTGTAAAAATTATTATTAAATTTGATTCATTAAATAAAAAATTAATATTATGAAATTATTACAAGGAAAAACGGCTTTAATTACCGGTGCATCCAGAGGTATTGGACGAATGATTGCTATTCGTTATGCGCAAGAAGGAGCAAATATTGCTTTTTCGGATTTAAAATACGACGAAAATGCTCAATCACTAGAAAAAGAATTAATATCTATAGGTGTTAAAGCCAAAGGATATGCTTCCGATGCAAGCTCTTATTCTTCTTCAGAAAGTCTAATAGAAGATGTTTTAAAAGATTTCTCAACAATCGATATTTTAGTTAATAACGCCGGTATTACCCGCGATAATTTACTAATGCGTATGACCGAACAAGATTGGGATTTAGTAATGAATGTGAATTTAAAATCGGTTTTTAACTTAACCAAAGCGGTTCAGAAAATAATGATAAAACAACGCAGTGGCTCTATTATTAATATGAGCTCAGTGGTTGGAATAGGAGGGAATCCAGGCCAATCGAATTATGCTGCTTCTAAAGCCGGAATTATCGGTTTTACCAAATCAATAGCACAAGAGTTAGGATCGCGGAACATTCGTACCAATGCAATAGCTCCCGGGTTTATTGAAACAGAAATGACTGCTAAATTACCGGAAGATATAAAGAAAAAATGGGCTGATGAAATCCCGTTAAAGAGAGCAGGAACACCTACCGATGTAGCTAATGCAGCTATATTCTTAGCTTCAGAATTATCGTCTTATGTTAACGGACAAGTAATTCATGTTTGTGGCGGTATGGAAATGTAAACACTTAAAAAATATGTCATCGGTATTATAAGGAAAGCGATAGGAATAATATCGCTTTTTTTATTCTCCGAACGCTGTCAGGGTTTAAAGCCTTAACAGCGTTGTTTTTTTGTATGACTTGACTAAAATAAAAAAAGACAATTCTGTTTAAATCAAAATTGTCTTTTTGGTGATCTGGCTGGGATTCGAACCCAGGACCCCATCCTTAAAAGGGATGTGCTCTACCTGCTG
>DAOLWT010000165.1:0-5427 GCA_035421345.1 Bacteroidales bacterium | reverse complement strand
AGTTGTTGAAATATGTACGGAATATGCACAAAAAGGGATGTTTAATATATTTATAGCAATTTTCTTTTTTGCACTGGCATTTGCTTGTATCGCTGCTCCCAGAGGCTTAGATGCTGATGTGTCTAATGCAATTATTAATGGAACGGCTACCCCGGATCAGATTGCATCTACCATTCTATTATCTCAACCTATTTCTTTATTTATAGGATACCTGATTGCAATAGCGGTATTTGGTTTATTTCAAGCTGTTTTTATGGCAAATGCAGGCGGTTGTTGGGATAATGCCAAAAAAGTGGTTGAAGTGGATTTGAAAATGAAAGGGACTCCATTACACGATGCAACTGTTGTTGGCGATACTGTAGGAGACCCTTTTAAAGATACTTCTTCTGTTGCTTTAAACCCTATTATTAAGTTTACTACCTTGTTTGGACTTTTAGCTATGGAAATAGCTATATCAGAATCATTCAGAGATATTGCCCCTTTTATTGGAGTGACATTTTTAGCAGTTGCGTTGGTGTTTGTATGGCGTTCATTTTATAAAATGAGAATAAAACAATAATATAATTTTAAACTTAAAAAAAGAGGCTGTCGTAAATTTTTGACGGCCTCTTTTTTTATGGTTTAGTTTTTATTTATGATAGCTGAAATAATTGCAAATGTAGTAACGCCTGCAATAGAGCCAAATAATGCATTTTTTAAACGTTTTTTAGTAACCACATTTTTATAGCCATTAACAAAATTCTGATTATTTAAATACGATGGATTGGTTTGATCCGAAAGTTTAATTTTTGTATTAATAGTAGCTATTGGCGTAGCATAAACCACAGGAGAAATAACTCCCCAAAATCGCATAAATGAAACAGCTATACCGCCGGTAACAAAACCACCAATAGCAATATACGGATTTTTATAATTGTGCAAAGCTTCTCGTTCTCCTAAAATATAATCAAACATTTCCGTTTGCGATAAGGGAAATCCTGAAACTGAATCGGGAAAGTAAAATATTTTTTCTGTATTATCCGAAAATTGAACGGAATAAATATCTATTCTATCAATAATTTTTTGTTTTACTTTATTCTTTTTAATAACATCATATTTTAGCATGCTACTTGCAGGTTCATAAAATATACTTTTAGCTATGATTTGATTTCCGTTTAAAAGGTTTATTGTGTCTTGTGAATAGGAATTTATAAATATGCTTAAAAGGATTATTACGAAATAATATTTCATAGCGTTAATTTTTTGTAAAAATAGTATATTTTTTTGCAGTTGTGAAATTCGGTTTTTTTAAAACATGGATATACAGGTATTTTAATCAAAAATGTCGCATTTTTTCTTACATAACCTAATTTTTAAATAATTATTACTTATATATTTGCAAATAATTAAAATGTTCACTATTTAATAAAAATATTTATCATGATAACAAATAACTTTGTTAGCCGTCATAATGGCCCTCGTAAAAGTGAAACCAAAAAAATGCTTCACGAAATAAATGCTTCTTCTTTGGATGCATTAATTGAAGAAACAATACCTAATTCCATTCGAATGAAAAATAAGTTAAACTTACCCGATGGAATTAATGAATTCGAATATTTAAATAATTTGAAGGAAATTGGTTCAAAGAATAAAATATATAAAACATATATCGGCTTAGGTTATTATAATACGATAACCCCTAGTGTTGTTATCAGAAATATACTTGAAAATCCGGGTTGGTATACCGCCTATACTCCTTACCAAGCTGAAATATCACAAGGTAGACTAGAAGCGTTGTTGAATTTTCAAACCATGATTAGCGATTTAACCGGAATGCCTATGGCAAATGCATCCTTACTTGATGAAGCTACAGCCGCTGCGGAAGCAATGATTATGTTTTATAATTCTCGATCGAGAGATGCCGTAAAAAAAGGAATAAATAAATTTTTTGTGTCTCAAAATCTATTTCCTCAAACAATTGATGTGCTTATTACCCGTTCTGCTCCATTAGGTATAGAATTAATGATGGGAGATGAAAATAATGTTACATTCGATGATCATACGTTTGGTGCAATTATTCAATATCCTAATCAATATGGAACACTCGTTGATTATAAAAAATTTGTTGATAAAGCACATGCTGGTGGCGTATCTGTAGCTGTTGCAGCCGATTTAATGAGTTTGGCACTTTTAACACCTCCAGGAGAATGGGGTGCCGATGCTGTTTTGGGTTCCACCCAGCGTTTTGGTTTACCCATGGGATTTGGTGGTCCTCATGCCGGTTTTTTTGCTACGAAAGAAGATTTTAAAAGAAATATGCCTGGCCGAATAATAGGTGTTTCTGTTGATGCAAGCGGAAATAGAGCATTGCGGATGGCTTTGCAAACAAGAGAACAACATATTAAACGTGAAAAAGCAACTTCAAATATTTGTACTTCTCAGGTGTTGCTTGCTATTATGTCGTCTATGTATGCCGTTTATCACGGATACGAAGGAATTAAAGGAATTGCGGCAGATATTCATTCGCATGCAGTCACCTTATCAGATGAGTTGATTAAAGTGGGGTATAAACAAATGAATGAATCCTTTTTCGATACGATTGAAATAGAATTACCCGCTCAGCTTAAAATAGAAACCATTAAAAAGAATGCGATTGAACAAAAAATCAACTTCCGATACATTTCAGATAAACATATTGGTATTTCTGTTGATGAAACAACAAGTATTTCAGATTTAAATAATATTATTCATCTTTTTGCAAAAGCCAACAATAAACAATTTAATGGAATTTCTTCTCTGGTGGATGTTTGCAAAATCCCATCGAACTTAAAGAGAACAAGTAAATATTTACAACATCCTGTTTTTAATACCTATCATTCAGAAACAGAAATGATGAGATATATTAAAAAATTGGAAATTAAAGATCTTTCTTTAAATCGTTCCATGATTCCTTTGGGTAGTTGTACCATGAAATTAAATGCCGCTACCGAATTATTCTCTTTAAGTTGGCCTGAATTCGGTGCTATTCATCCATTTGTCCCAGCCGATCAATCGGAAGGATATCGTATTTTAATACAGGAATTAGAAAAACAATTATGCGAAATAACCGGTTTTGCTGCTATCTCATTCCAGCCTAATTCTGGAGCTGCCGGAGAATATGCCGGTTTAATGGTTATCAGAGCCTATCATTTAAGTAGAAATGATGCAAAACGCACGCTTGCATTAATTCCTGCTTCTGCACACGGTACCAACCCGGCAAGTGCTGTTATGGCAGGTATGCAGGTGGTAGTCGTAAAATGCGACGATAAAGGAAATATTGATGTAAATGATTTAAAGGAAAAAGCAATTCAATATAAAGATTCCCTAGCTGCTTTGTTAGTTACCTATCCTTCTACCCATGGTGTTTTTGAAGAAAAAATACTCGAAATCATACAGATTATTCATGAAAATGGCGGACAAGTCTATATGGATGGAGCCAATATGAATGCACAAGTGGGTTTAACCAACCCAGGACTTATTGGTGCCGATGTTTGTCATTTAAACTTACATAAAACATTCGCTATCCCTCATGGGGGTGGTGGTCCGGGAGAAGGACCTATTGGGGTTGCCAAACATTTAGTACCTTTCTTACCATCTCATACTTTTATAGAAAATAAAGGAGATAAAGCAATTCATGCTGTTTCTGCTGCTCCATTTGGTAGTGCTATGATTCTTCCAATATCGCATGCATATATAAAAATGATGGGGGGCGATGGACTTACCGAAGCTACTAAAATGGCTATATTAAATGCAAATTATATTAAAACAAAATTAGAAAAATATTATCCCATACTTTATACCGGTGTTAAAGGTAGAGTTGCACATGAAATGATACTTGACTGTAATGCTTTTAAAAGAACAGCTGATATTGAAGTGATTGAAATAGCCAAAAGATTAATGGATTATGGTTTTCATGCTCCTACAGTAGCATTTCCTGTTCACGGTACCTTAATGGTTGAACCAACTGAAAGCGAACCATTGAATGAAATAGAGCGTTTTTGTGAAGCCATGATTAAGATACGTGAAGAAATAAAAGAAATTGAAGATGGAAAAGCCGATAAAGTAATTAATGTTATTAAGAAAGCGCCTCACACCTTGAATGTTATTACAACAGACGAATGGACATTGCCTTATTCTAGAACAAAAGCAGCATTTCCGGTAGAATCCGTTAAAAACGATAAATATTGGCCAACCGTATCTAAAATTGATGATGCTTTTGGCGATAGAAATTTAGTTTGTGTATGTGAACCTATACAATAAAGTTTTTTTTTAAGATAAAAGCGGTTTTCTTCTGAAGGAAACCGCTTTTTGGCATATTTATTGATATTAATTCAATAATAAAAAATTTTTTAGATACTTTTGTAAAATTAAAATAGATTATAAACTTAAAAAAAAGAATATGAAAAAAAATTACTTTATTTTACTAATTGTTTTATTTTCGCTTCAGGTATTTGCTCAAAAAAAAATAGGAATACCGGTAGATTTTAAGACTCTTTTGATACAAACTGACAGAATATCTGATACTCTTTATCCTACTACATTTGTTACAACCGGTTGTGATACGTTGTTTTTGTATACTGATGGAAATAATGGATATGTATGTGGTACAAATACATGGGATTTGGAAAAAGCTCAAAAATATTATATAACAGGGACAACGAGAGTTTCTGATGTTTTAGCATATCTTTATACCAGTACTCCTTCAAGTAGTGCTAATGCGTACATAAAAGTTTATAGTGTTAATTCTACAACAAAAGGGCCAGATGCATTGTTAGGAACCAGTAATGCTGTTAAAATTAGTGCTTTTGCTTCAGCAGGATACCCAACGAAATTTACTTTTACAACTCCGGTTTCTGTAACTGATGGTTTTTTTGTAAGTTTTGTAATTCCTACAACCGATACAGCTGCTGTTTATCAATCTAATGATGGTTGTTGGTCTGGTGATTCTTTGGCATTTGAAAAATGGAAGAGTGATAATAGCTGGCATTCAATCTATTCAAGTTGGAGTAAATTTGAAACAGATTTAGCTATTTTCCCTATTGTTGCACCCGATGCATCTATCGAAGAAACTAATTTTATTAACGGTATTCAATTAAGCGTATGTTCTCCTAATCCAGTTTCATCCATAGCAAATATTCAGTACGAACTGCAAAAAAGTGCTAAAAACGTAAAACTAGAAATATTTGATATTACCGGAAAACTGATTGTTGCTTATGTGCAAGGAGCTAAATTAGCCGGAAAGTATACCATGAATATAAATACGGAAAGATTAAATGCAGGAACTTATTTTTATACATTAAATGTAGATAATCAAAAACAAACCAAAAAAATGATTGTGGTTAAATAGAATATCATATAATACCGAAAGCATATATGTAATGGTCCAATAAATGAACCATAACATATATG
>DAOLWT010000164.1:0-5450 GCA_035421345.1 Bacteroidales bacterium | reverse complement strand
AGTACGTACTCGAGTCAAATCATCTGTAAACGTTGCCATCCCCATAACACCGCATATACGAATATTTTTCATTTTCTTATATTCGGGAGATTCAAGCAATGCTATAGATTCCGAGAGATCTAATCCGAATTTTGTTTCTTCCGTTGCAATATACATTTCCAGCAGGCAGTTAATGATGCGCTTGTTTTTTTGTGCTTCTTTATTTATTTCATGAAGTAGTTTCAAACTATCAACACTATGAATAAACGAGATAAATGGAGCAATATATTTTACTTTATTTGTTTGAAGATGTCCAATAAAATGCCATTCAATATCGGGAGGAAGTTGTTGTTGTTTTTCGGTTATTTCCTGAACCCTGTTTTCTCCAAAAATACGTTGCCCACATTGATATAACTCCTGAATACAAGCAAGCGGTTTGGTTTTACTTACCGCAATTAAACGAACATGTTCGGGCAAGTGTTTTTTTATTTCTATTAAGTTATCGGTAATACTCATTTTTTGTAGATAAATTATTCAGCGATTCAAAAGTACAAAACATTTAAATACGTTTATTTTAATGTTAAAATTCCATATCATATAAAAACACATTATCTTTGTTTAAAAGAATAAAAAATGAAAATTCAGAAATCGATAGAAGATTCTATTAAGCTCAAAAATAACATCCTGCACAATAAATCATTACTGGAAATTATTGAGAAAGTAGCTGATGAAATGGTGCAATCTATTCAAAAAGGAGGGAAAATATTTTTTTGCGGGAATGGCGGAAGCGCTGCAGATGCTCAACATCTAGCTGCTGAACTTTCTGGAAGGTTTTATTACGACAGAGCCCCGTTACCTGCTGAAGCACTTCATGCCAATACCTCATATTTAACAGCCGTTGCAAACGATTACGGGTACGATGAAGTATATGCACGTTTATTAAAAGGAAACGCAAAAAAAGGTGATATTCTAATCGCATTATCCACATCCGGAAACTCTTCAAATATTATAAAAGCTATTAAAACAGCTACCGATATCGGAATGATAAGTATCGGGTTTACTGGTTTAACAGGCGGAAAAATGAAAGATAGTTGCTGTTATTTAATTAATGTCCCTTCGGAAGATACTCCTCGAATTCAGGAAGCGCATATTATGATAGGACATATTATTTGTGAAATAGTTGAATCTAAAATTTTCCCTCAATGATTCATGAAGCTGTTTTGCTGGCAGGAGGAATGGGGACACGACTCCAAAAAGTCCTTCCCGATTTACCCAAACCAATGGCCCCTATAAATGGGAAACCGTTTATTGAATATATTATGGATTATTTAATTGAATTTAATATTCGTAAATTTATTTTATCGGTTGGCTATAAACAGGAAGCATTTTCAACTCATTTTAACAATAATTACAAAGGGATTCCTGTAGTTTTTTCTGTTGAAGAAAGCCAGTTAGGCACAGGAGGAGGCATACGTAAAGCTCTTGCATTAGCAGAAGGACCGAATATATTGGTTTTGAATGCCGACACCATGTTTAAATTAGATATTTTTTCCATGTATTCACTTCATCAAAATGTATCTGCCGATATAACAATGGGATTAAGAAAAATGGACGATACATCCCGCTATGGAAGTGTTGAAATAGATAAAAATTCGAACGTATGCGGATTTCTTGAAAAAGGCAACAATAAAGGATGCGGAACAATTAACGGAGGTGTTTATATTTTTAAAAAAGACATTTTTGAAAAAATAAAAATGCCCGAAAAATTTTCTTTAGAAAAAGATTTTTTAGAACCATTTTATCCATCAATTAAAATATACGGATATTCTTCTAATGCCTATTTTATTGATATTGGAATACCAACAGACTACGAAAAAGCCAAACATGAACTTACCTAAACTAAATATAGATAAAACCTGGACCTTATTTCTAGATAGAGACGGCGTAATTAATAAAAAAATTGAAAATAATTACGTGCGGAAATGGGATGAATTTGAATTTTTACCCGGTGTTTTAGAAGCAATAAAAATATTTAGTAATACATTTGGCAGAATAATTGTTGTAACCAATCAACAAGGCATTGCCAAAGAAAGAATGACGGAAGATGAGTTAACTCAAATTCATGAACAAATGGTGAAAGAAATAGAAAAAAATGGAGGAAGAATAGATGCTATTTTCTATGCCCCTTATTTAAAAGAAATAAATCATATAGATAGGAAACCCAACGTAGGGATGGCTTTAAAAGCAAAAAAAAAGTTCCCTGCCATTAATTTTAAAAAAGCAATAATAGCAGGCGATTCACAAAGCGATATGGAAATGGGAGCAAGAATGAATATGATAAAAATATTAATCAATAATGATATCTCTATTGCTCGACAACAGCCAAAATTAGTTAATTTTACATTCAAGAGTTTATATGATTTTTCGTTCGTATTAAATAAATTATAAAATGAAAAAATATATTTTCATGTCATTAATATCTTTATTTCTGTTAAAGATATCTTATGCCCAAACCGCTAGCGACACCATTAATCAAACAGATAAAAATGGTAAAAAACAAGGCTATTGGAAAAAAATTGTAAACGATACCTTAAAATATGAAGGATATTTTATTGACGATCAAAAAAATGGAAAATTTACAAATTATTATCCAGAAGGAAAAGTACAAGCAATATCCTATTTTTCTAATAAAGGCACATTCTGTTCAACAACCATTTATTTTAAAAATGGGACCAAAGAAGCCGAAGGGTTTTATTCAAAAATGAAAAAAGATAGTGTCTGGAAATACTATACGGAAGAAAAAGTGCTTATAGCAGAAGAGCGTTACAAAGAAGG
This sequence comes from Bacteroidales bacterium, assembly GCA_035421345.1. Classification (GTDB taxonomy): domain Bacteria; phylum Bacteroidota; class Bacteroidia; order Bacteroidales; family CG2-30-32-10; genus DAOLWT01. The sequence continues at coordinate 2,636 of DAOLWT010000164.1, read as the reverse complement.
GGTAAAAAACGGAGTATGGAAATTTTATCATACCAATGGTTATTTAAACCAAGAAATAACATGGGAAAACGATATAAGAACAGGCCCTTGGAAAATGTACTACAACGACGGTAAATTAAGGTTAGAAGGGAAGATACTAAATAATAAGAAAGAAGGCGTTTTTAAAACATATTATCCATCGGGGAAATTATATATTTTTGGTGCTTACAAAAACAATTTTAAAGAAGGAGTATGGATTGAGTATGATGAAAACAGTAAGGTATTATTAAAAGAAACCTATCAAAACGGCGTTCTGCTTAAATCAGAAAATTTTAAACCGAAAGAAGAAAATGACGAAAAATGGTAAGGTGTTAATGGCTATGAGCGGTGGAGTTGATAGCTCCATGTCGGCGCTAATGCTTTATGAACAAGGATATGAAATAATTGGGGTTACTTTAAAAGTATGGGATTATAACGAAATAGAAAATCCATTAAAACAAGAACATTCATTTATACAAGATGCTCGTCAACTTGCCCAAAAAATTGGCTTTCCTCATTATGTTGTAGATGCTCAAGAAGAATTTAATAAAATAGTTGTTCACGATTTTACTTCTGAATATTTATCAGGCAGAACACCCAATCCGTGTGCATTATGTAATCCTACCATTAAATGGAAGTTAATACTTCAAAAGGCCGATGAATTAGGATGCGAATTTATAGCTACCGGTCATTATGCACGTATTAACCAAGAAAATAATCGTTATTTTATTAGCAAAGGAAAAGATGAAAGTAAAGATCAATCGTATATGTTATGGCGCTTATCGCAAGAACAGCTTAAACGGACAATATTCCCTTTAGGGAATCTTACCAAAAAAGAAATAAAAGAACGTGCTGAAAAAGAAGGCTATCAATTAATAGCGCAGCAAAAAGAAAGCTATGAAATATGTTTTATTCCCGATAACGATTATCGTTCGTTCTTAAAAAAACACAATCCCGAAATAACGAATAAATATGATGGAGGGAATTTCGTACTTACAAATGGCAAAATAATTGGCAAACATAAAGGATACCCTTTTTATACCATAGGACAACGTAAAGGCTTAAATATAGCAGTAGGAGTTCCATTATATGTAACACAACTTATTCCGGAATCAAATACCGTTGTTTTAGGATATAAAGAAGAACTAGGAAAATCTTGTTTTGAAGTTAAAAATTTCAATCTTATGAAGTATGCTGATATATCTGAAAATATGGAAGTAACTACAAAAATAAGATATAAAGATAAAGGCAGCAAGAGTACTATTTCTGTTGAAAAAGATAGAATTAAAGTTGAATTTTTCGAAAATGTAAATGCAATTGCTCCCGGTCAATCGGCTGTTTTTTACGAAAACGAAGATGTAATAGGAGGAGGAATCATTATTTAAATGAAATATTTATTTATTATATTTGTGTTATATATAAATACAAAATTGACAAAACACATTAAAATATTATTTATCTTTTTATTTATCATAACGCTGTTTTTCCCTTCGTGCAAAAGAGAAACAATAAGACCGGTAGATATTGGATATGATTATTATCCTTCAAATGTTGGACATTGGGTAACCTACGAAGTAGATTCCACTTATTACGACGATTTTACCCATACCGTTAAAGCGTATAAGTTTAAAGTAACTGAAAAAATTGAATCTTCATTTCTAGATAATCAAAATAGAAAAACAGAACGATTAGAAAGATACCGACAATGGGCGGACTCAACATCATGGTTTCTAAAAGATGTTTGGATTTCTAACCTTACTTCTAGTTCTGCCGAAAAAGTGGAAGAAAATATTCGTTATATAAAACTTGTATTTCCAATAAAAAAGGGAATATCGTGGAATGGGAATGCATTCAATAGTTTTAATCCAACGGACTATAAATACGAAAACATTTTTAAACCATATACTGTTAACGGTATTTCATACGATTCAACAATAACCGTTATTCAGGAAATTGACTCTAATTTGATTTATGTAAAATATATGGTTGAAGTATATGCAAAAAGGGTAGGGCTCATTTATAAGAAGTATAAAGACATAGAAAAATACCCAGACCCAACTATCGATTCAACAATTAGCGGTGTAGATGTAACCTACAAAGTAATCTCTTTTGGAAACTAGCCACTAAATTTTTTACTATTTTGACTTAATTCCCTAAAATTTAAATATATTTTTTCTAATGAGGTTATACCAATTGCTAGTAGTTCGTAGTTTTTTTTATTTTTATTACACAGAGTTTCACAGAGAAGTCACGGAGGTTCACAGAGAACAATGTAATGAGGGTATTTCGTGGTGTGTCACACAGAAAACAAAGGAATGAGTACATTTAGTTGTTGGTCACACAGAGGTTTAATAATTATCAAAAAAATCAATATGTAATGACGTTATATAAAATATTAAATGATAATATTATTTAATTTTTATTTTACTTTTTGTCATGATACAAAAAGTAACAAAAAAATCTAGACGAATCGAAGCTTCCACCCGCTCTAAAATTTTAAAAGAATTTTTTAGCAAAGAAACAGCCCACCTGAATTAGCGGGCTGCTTTGCTTAAATTCTAATTACCTAACTTTTCCCTAAAAATTATACACGACAAAAAAAAGTGAAAACTATTGCG
>DAOLWT010000163.1:0-5468 GCA_035421345.1 Bacteroidales bacterium | reverse complement strand
CTTAACAATAGTAAAATTATTCCAGTTGTTTTAGTTTGTAATCAGTAAGTTTTTTAAAGTTAGGGATTTCATTTAGAGTTTTCGCATTTTCTATTTTTTCAATTACTTTCAGTATTCGTTCTAATAGTTTTTTATCTTTGATATTTTTCAGATCCTTTTCAAAAGACTGTTTAATTTCGACTTTCATTTTATCCTGCTCTTTAGCTTTTTCATAAATTTGTCTTTATCAATAGTCTTTGTTTTCATTCCGTCGTCAATAGCTTTACTTAATGCGATATTCTCCATTATTTCAATCAATCCTTTTTTATCTTTAAGAACTGTTATTAATGCTTCTTTTACTGCATTAGTTATAATTTGATTAAGTTCTTTTTTGTCGATTGTTATTGTTTCCATTGTGTACCCTTTAAAGTTTAATTTTTTTCGCTTGTAGATTGCATAGAAAAGGTTTTCCGGTGTTACCCTTTATGTTTCCTTATTTCTATCTGTAATCTTTTATAATCTTCATTTTTTATTCTCACTATATAACCCTTTTTTCTATTTCCTGTAATTAGCGTTATAGGAAATTAAACTACTTTTTTTAATTATAATAGATATACTGAAATTCTGATAAGCTATTTAACTCTTCTAATAATCGCTGACCGAATTTTTCTACAATTTTATAGAAAGCTGATTCAATTCGATGTTGGTTTGAGTTGTATTTACTAACTATTTTATAATAAAGCAAGCCGTCAGCGTTATAACCTGCAAGTTCGATTTCATTTTTGTTACTGTCATATTTATGTATCTGTTTCCCAACAAGAGAACCGTCTTTATTATATTCTGTCTCTTCAGTCAAATTCCTACTACTATCATACTTGTAAATAACTTTATAATAGAGAATATTATCCCCATTATAAATTGCCTTTTCAATTTTATTCCTGTTACTGTCATATTTATATATCTGTTTTCGAAAAAGAGAGCCGTATACTCTATATCTGGTCGCTTCAATCCTATCTCCATATTCGTTGTATTTGTAAGTTTCCTTTTCCTTAAGTGAGCCATCTCCGCTATAAATAGCCATTTCTATTATATGGTGTTTATTATCGTATTTGCAAATAACTTTTTCACCAAGAGACCCGTTAGAATTGTATTCTGACCATTCTGTATTATTGCCATTACCATCATATTTTTTAATTATTTTTGATATTAATGAGCCGTTTGCTTTATAGTTTGACCTTTCAACAATACGCCGATTATCGCGTTTATAAGTTGTCTTAGCGATACCTAAAATATCCTCTACTATCATCCCTCTATCGTTATAAGTAGCCTTTTCAATCATATCTCCATTGTTGTCAAATTTGGAAATAGTTTTTTCTTTAATAGTCTTTATAATGTTGCCAAATTTTTCTTGAATATTATATTCAATACTTATTATTTCTTTAATCTTCTTTTTATTTTGTGCTGAATAAACAAGTGAGGTAAAAACGATAAGTAATATAACAGTTATATTTTTTTTCATAAATAACTCCCTGTAAATTGATTATTTTAAAGACCTATTTTATTTCTCTTTTACGTTATCCGCTCCCCTTAAATATTCGTTTAAATGTTCTTCACTAACAAGCCATTTACCTTTTATTTTAATTGCTTTTATTTTCCCGTCCTGTATATAACGTCTTGCAGTAATTTCAGAAACATTTAAAACATCTATCAAATCGGCTATATCAAAAAACTTTATCCCGTTAATTTCTTTAGGCATTTATTTTTCCTCTCCGTTATATAAAATTTCTATTTCAAAGTCTTTATTAAATACCTTTTTAAATTTTTTCATAAAACTATCTCTTTTGTTTGTTGGAATTTTTATCATAATTAAATCGTCCGCTATACTAATATCTAATTTTTCCTTTTTCGTACCGGTACGACTTTTCTTTTTTATAGGGTTCGGGTTTTCATTTTCCCTTAATTTTGCCCTTGCTCTTTTCATTGTTCTTTCAGAAATTCCCGATTGTTTTTTTATTTCTTCAATTTGATTAATTGTATCGTTAGTAATACTTTCGTCCAATTGTGCCATTTTGGCACTTTTGAAAAAATTCGGGTTTCCTCGTATATGTTTTATACCTAAATCATTTTCAAGTTTAATTATTAATTTCGCTTTTTGTTCTTTCGTTAAATGCCTGCGTAAAAGGTTATCAGTAATTAAAAATATCTCTTTTTCTTCTTTACTCTTAAACGTTCTTATAACACACGGTAACGACTTTAAATTAAGTTCTTTAGCAATTTTAAAACGTTGATGTCCTGCTAATATTCCGTAGTCGTCTGTAATAATCAAAGGTGTTAAAATCCCGTTCTTCTCGATATCCGATTTTAAGTTTTCGTATTCATCCGCAGGTAGATTTTCAAAGTAAGTTAAGTTTTCCGGGGTTTCCTGTAATCTTTCAATCCTTACCATTTCAATATTTTCTTTTTGCAATCCGGTAAAATCTGCATTACTTGCCCTTTTATCAGTATTAATTAAATCGATTTTGCTTAATACATTTTTTTTACCCATTTAAAACATCTCCATTTGATTAGACACATTCAAAATGTCAAATATGAACTTAGATAAAAGTTCAAAAACCTTAATTTTATTTTTTGCCTGCGTTATGTGTTCTTTATTTTCGATATATCGTTTTATAACTGCGGTGTCCGGTATATAAGCAGGTATAACTTTATAATTTTCTATAAAGGTTTTCAAGAAAATATTATTTTCCTCGTTGTCGGTGTGTTTTATTCGGTTTATTGCTAATTTTGCCGGTGTTTCGATTTCATAATCGGTAAATTGTTCAAAAAGGAATGTAACTGCTTTATAATCAAATAATGCAAGATTAACCGGTAATATAATTAAATCCGTAGCTTTAAAAACATTAATCAAGATATTATCAAAAGTCGGGGGAGTATCTATAATAATAAAATCACATCCCTGCAATTCCTTAAATGCTTTTTGTAATATGTTCGTTCTTGCTGTATTTCTAAAGTTAATTAATTTAAGTTGGGACGGGATTAAACTAATATAATCGGTTATAGGGATAATATTATCTGTAATCTTTTCATCGTTAAACACGTTAAATAAGTTCTTATCTTCAATTTGTTCAAAATTATCAAGGTAGTAAAAACTCATACTATTTTGAATGTCCGTATCTATACATAACACCTTATATTTATTTTGACTTAGAATGTTAGCTGTCAAGATTGAAAGTGATGTTTTCCCTACTCCCCCTTTAATATTACTAAAAGCTATTACTTTCATTTTTCCCCCTCTGGATTATATCAAATAAACTTTAAAATCTGCGTCCAAAGCAAGCTCTATTAATTTATGAATGTCAAAAAAAGAATAAGTTTGACCGGTGCGTTCCTTTTCAAAATAATCGTCACTTTCAGAAAGAATAAAACTATCTCCCGTTTTATTATCAAATATAGTAACTGCGGAAGTATGATTTATAATATCTGAAAATAATTTTAAATTAATTGCTTCACCATTAATCAACTCGATGAAAATATCAAAACCTGCGTTCCAAGCAATATTTAATAATCCTAACATTCTTGTTCGTGAATAAGTATGCTTATTTAAAACACCATTTTTTTTAAGTATGAAACAACCCTTATCTTCACAAAAATAAATCTGTCTTTTACTTTATCATGATGTATTAAAATTTCTGTAATATCTTTAAGGTTTATATTTTTTAATGCTTTTCTTAATTCAATATCTATCATTTTTTACCCATTTATAATTTTACTTGCCATTTCTCTCAATGGATCATCGTCTGCAATCTGATATTTATGTTCTGTTTCGATTTTTTGTGTATAGACGCCGGCTATTTTGTTTTGTAAGTCGATGGCTTTAAGAATTAAATTACAATCTACTTTTTCCTTATTCCATTCTTTATACATTATTCTTTCAAGTCGTTCAAAATTTTTCCACGCTATACGACTACGGGAATTTTCAAATTCTTCGTGGTTCATAGTATTAACAAAACTTAAATAATGGTATGCGGTTCTTTCTGATATATTATACTTTTGTTTTAAAATATTAATTATTTTAGTAGTGCTTTGATATTCAACTATAAGAGTATTTATTAACTCGTATATTTCTTTTTTGTTCTTTATTTTCATATTAGTTACCCATTTTTATTATATTTATACATATTCTCACACCTCGAAAGAAGAACGCTAAAAGTATTATAAAATACTAATAACGTTCTTTTTTTCTTTAAAGTTCGTCCGGGTTATCTTCTTTCTTACTTTCGTTCTCTTTATTACTTTCTTTTTGAACGAAATACATTATATAATCCGGTTCTTTTTCCGACTTTTTAAAGTCGTTAGGCAAGATAACGATGTCGGTATAAAGATTTAAACGTCCTCTTAAAAACTTTTTACCGTCCTTATCGTGTTTCCATAAACCCGAAAACTTTACTCCATTATTCAATTTAGAAACCTCACTAAAATAAAATTGTTTTGCGTGTACACCCTTAGTTTAAAATTCCGCTAAAACATTCCTGAAAGTTAGGTATGTCTTTTTCTAAGTTTATATCATCATTATAGACTTGTAACATTTCAAGGGATTTATGTCTTGTATATTTTGACACTTGAATAATATTCCCGTTGTAATGTTTAATAAGTCTTGTAGTAAAATAATGTCTAAAACCGTGTGTAGTTTTTTCTACTCCGATTTCATTCAATAAGGTTTTAACTATACCTCTAATTGTTCGTGTAGATAACCTTTTATTCTTTCCTCTATTCGATACGCTAAAAAATAAAGCTCCCGATTTGACGTTATAATCATTAATATAATTTCTTAATGCTTTAATTGTGTCGGTGTGTAAGTAGATTTTCGTTTTATCGTCCTGTCCTTTTCCCTGAATAAAAGCAAAACCGGATTTTAAATCTATGTCCTCTATATCAAGTCTTGTAAGTTCAATTTGTCTTAACCCTTGATAAGTAAGTAGGGTTATAATTGCTTGAGTTCTGGTATCTGTATTTTTAAGATTAAGGGAGATTGTTTTAATTTCGCTTTCTGTGATCCCCTGCTTTTTATGTTTCTTAACCTGCGAAAATACTTTGACGTTTTTTGTAATGTCCGGGATAATCCCTCTTTGTTGTAAGACGTTCAATAATACCTTTGCAGTAATTAAGTATTTGTTCTTCGTTGATACACTCCAATTATTTTTATTCCGCAGGTAATTTTTAAACTCCATATATGAATTAAAGTTGAAACCGGTGTTTCCTATGAACTCAATAAATAATTTAATCCGGTTCTGGTAATCCTGCTTTGTTGTTTCTGAAATATCCAAAGTTGAAAATAACTTTTTTACATCGTCAAGATTTATTGATGATAGGTTAAACTTTGTTATTTCGTTCATTGGATTTCCTCTAAATTAACTACTGATTAAAGTATATATAATTATTTAGTAAAAGTCAATACTTTAAGAAAAAAAATATTCAATATATGATTTACT
>DAOLWT010000162.1:0-5527 GCA_035421345.1 Bacteroidales bacterium | reverse complement strand
GAATTATGAGTTGCATAACAATACCGGTTATTGCGGCAGAAATAAGAGTAGTAACAATAATTCCTTTCCAGCTATGATTTTTGTATTTTTTAAAATAGTAGATATACGCTATAGCAGGAATAGCAAGTAAGTTTAACAAGTGAACTCCAATTGATAATCCGATTAAAAACCCAATTAATATAAACCAGCGGTAGCTGTATTTCTCTTCTATTTCTCTTTCCCATTTAGTAGCGGCCCAAAACAAAACCGCTGTAAAAAAAGCGGCCATTGAGTATACTTCTCCTTCTACAGCCGAAAACCAAAAAGAATCCGAAAACGTAAATGCCATGGCTCCAACAATACCTGCTCCAAATACGGCCAACATATTCGATTTATTGGTTTTTTCATCAGAAGAACTAGCAAAAAGATGGTTTCCAAAATAAGTTATAATCCAAAATGCAAACATAACAGCAAAACCACTACATAATGCCGACAAATAATTAATAAACTTACCAACAAGGGTTACATCCCCAAAGGTAAACAAGGATACAATTCTTCCTAATAAATTAAAAGTGGGTGCGCCAGGAGGGTGTCCTACTTCTAGCTTATATGCACTCGTAATAAATTCGCCACAATCCCAAAAACTGGCAGACGATTCGGCTGTCATAATGTAAACGGTTGATGCCACAATACCAACAACCCAGCCAAGAATATTATTTAATTTAGTGAAATTTTTCATAAAAAAAGCGTTTGAATTGCGAATATATAAAAAAACAAAAGAACTATTTTAATTCAACGGTATGAAAAATAAAAAAGAGGCTTCCTTTAAAAAAAGAAAACCTCTTTTAATAGATTAATTTATTCTATATCACAGAATACTTAGCATAATATTTATCGAACAAGGTTTTGGCTTTTGTAACAACCTCTTCTTGATTTACAGCAGTTGCTTCCATTACTATACGTTGAAGAATTCCCAACGATTGTTGAATATGAAAATCAATGAGATTCAATTTCTTTTTATCGAAAGAAAAATAATAAGCTAAATTTTTGCCATAAATATCTAAAAGCTGATTAGCCAGTTTATTTCCTTTTATTGTATCTCCTGCTTTATAATAAGATTCGAGAATTAAAAATTCATAATAATTATATTCCACATTTTGTAGCGGAAATAATTCCTGAGTTTTATCAAGTGCACTTACTGCTTTATCTTTTTTTCCTTCTTTTGTTAATGCATTAGCTAAACGAGAGAATGCTAAACGATGACTTTGTGCCAATCCTAAAACGGTTTCATCTATATATAAGGTAGTATCCTGAATATTTCCCCATTTAAATTTGTTCATCATATTATCATACATCACGTCTGTTTGAACAGAACCTATTTCCGATTTGTCGGGTTGGTTTGCTTTTACAGGGATAAGACGGTAGGCTAGTCCTTCTAAGCTTAAATAGTCGTTTAAGCCTAAAAATGTACTCGGTCCCGATGTAGAAGCAAAGTAAACAGGTCTTTCCCAGTTGTTATTGGCTAATAAATCTAATATCATTAAATCGCTCTTGTAAACACCATATTTATTACAAGTCCATTCAATAGCGGGAACAATAGAATCAGCCAAATTTGCTGGTACAGTTCCATTTTTAAGTACCTTTTCTTTATCAACGGCAATACTAAAGTTTTTTGTCGGGAAATACTCAACATCGCCTCTTGAAGTAGATATTTTCGTTTGCGGGTTTTCGCTACCAACAAAATCAATTAGCTGTTTTAAACTATAATATTCATTTGGCTTACAAAGATTCGTATCGGGAACAAAATAAACATAATCTCGGGTTCCTTCTTTATATTGATTCCACGTAAAAGAGAAGGGAACAGGGTCCGAATCGTATGCTTTCCGCTTCATGGCATCAATATACCAATCGGTATTAAGCAGACTTAAATTTACTACTCTTACATCGGTACGTATTCCTTCTACTTCTTGTGCATACCATAGCGGGAATGTGTCGTTATCGCCATTGGTAAATAAAATGGCATTAGGGGCACACGAATTTAAATAATTAGATGCGAAGTCCACCATCATATATCTTCCAGAACGATTATGATCATCCCAGCCTTCTTTTCCCATAACATAAGGAACACAGAAGAAACAAATAAGTGTAGCGCCTATAGCGGAATAGGTAGGAGATAATTTTTTCTTTAATAAGTCGTATAAAGCAACAACACCTATACCAATCCATATACAAAAAGCCATCATCGATCCGGCAAAAGCATAATCACGTTCTCGGGGCTGATTAGGATATTGATTTAAATAAAGTGTAATGGCAATACCGGTCATAAAAAAGAATAGCATTACAACTAAGGAGTCGTTTGTCCTTTTGTTAAGCTGATAGAAAAATCCAATAAATCCAAGAATAAGGGGTAAAAAATAAAAAGCATTCTTCGCTTTATTCCGTTTCATGGCATCGGGCAAATTATCTTGTGGCCCTAGACGGTTGTCAATAAATTTAATGCCACTATACCAATTGCCTTCTAATAAATTTCCATCGGTATTTTGAATATCATTTTGTCGTCCAACAAAATTCCATAAGAAATATCTTAGATACATATGTCCTAATTGGTAATTAAGAAAGAACATTATGTTTTCTCCAAATGTTGGTTTATAGATAGTTTCTGTAGTTCCGCTTTCCGGATCAGCATACGAAATGGGAGTCCCTTTTATATTAGCCCAGCTTTTATATGCTTCAATATGCCCCAACGTTTTATCGCTACTCCACATACGGGTAAAGGGAGTACAGAAACGGGGATCATAAGTAGGTATAGCCTTTTCACGTTTATTGGTGATAACATATTTCTTTTTTACATCATCTCTTACATATACGGGATTACCATCTTTCCATTCGTTTTGCGGATTTGTGGGAGCATTATAATATTGTCCGTACAAAATAGGCCAATCTCCATATTGTTCCCGGTTTAAATAAGAAAGCAATGCAATTGCATTTTTGGGAGCATTTTCATTTAACGGAGTTTGTGCATTCGACCGGATAATTAATATCATATAAGTTGAATATCCGATAAGTAAAAAAGCAAAACTTAAGATTAATGTATTTAACATGGGCTTTGCTTTTTTTACAGAATAACGCAAACCGAAAATAATAAGTCCTATTATTAGTAAAGCAAAGAAAACAGAGCCTGTATTAAATGGAAGTCCGAAAATATTTACAAAAAGCAATTCGAATTTGGCAAACAGATTTACTATTTGAGGAATAATAATAGATAGAATAGTTCCGGTAACAAGCAAAGAAATAATTACTGCAATAATTATCCCTTTTGTTGATGGTTTATATTTTTTAAAATAATAAATAAGTCCAATTGCAGGAATAGCTAATAGATTTAATAAGTGAACACCTATAGAAAACCCAATTAGAAAGGTAGATAAAATAATCCATCGATAACTTCTTGCTTCGGTAAATTCGCGGTCCCATTTAGTTGCCGCCCAAAAAATCATTGCCGTAAAGAAACCAGCCATTCCATAAACTTCGCTTTCTACTGCAGAAAACCAGAAAGAATCGCAAAAAGCAAACGAAAAAGCACCAACAAGTCCTCCACCTAAAATAGCAAACATATTTCCTTGTTCTGGTTCTTCGTTATTTTTATCAAAAAAGCGTTTAACCATATAGGTTGTTATCCAGAAAATGAACATAACCGATAACCCACTCGTAATAGCCGAAAGGTAATTTACATAAGCAGCAACCCTCGTAAGATCGCCAAACGCAAATAAGGAAGCAATACGTCCCAGTAAGTTAAAAGTAGGTGCGCCTGGAGGATGTCCAACTTCTAATTTATATGCGGATGTAATAAATTCACCACAATCCCAAAAACTAGCGGTAGGTTCGGAAGTCATAATATATATGGCAGAGGCGATAATTCCAACCATCAAACCCAACATATTATTTAATTTGGTATAACTTTTCATAAAAATTGAATTATAAAAACGCACGAAGATATTAAAAAAACATAAATAATCTTTTAAAAGAAGCAAATAGAATTAAATATCAGTTTATTAAGAATATAAGAAATTTATTTTGTACATAAAATTTATTTTGTATTTTTGCAACCTAATTTAGAAAATTGTCCGATAGTGTAATGGCAACACGTCTGATTTTGGTTCAGAAGAGTCCAGGTTCGAGCCCTGGTCGGACAACAAAAATAAAACCCTTTACAAATTTTGTGAAGGGTTTTTTATTTTTACCCAATATTTAAAATAAATCTTTATTTTTGAATATAGCTAAATCGCTTTATGAAAAAAATAAACCCTTTTCTTCAGAATATTATTAGCGATCCGAATATTATTTCGCTCCTCAACGCTATATACGATGGTATTTATATTGTAAATACAGATCGAGAAATTGTTTTCTGGAATAAAGGAGCTGAAAAAATTACTGGTCATATAAATGGAGATATAATAAATCGCAAATGTTCCGACGATATTTTAAATCATATTGATGAAAATGGGCACCTATTATGTAACAAAGGTTGCCCGTTATCAAAAGCCATGAAAACCGGAAATACAATAGAAAAAAAAGTTTATCCTTTAAGTAAAACAAAAGAACGTTTCCCTGTTTTATCTCGCGTTGACCCTATAAAAGATGAGGATGGGAATGTAGTAGGGGCGATTGAAGTTTTTCGAGATATTTCAAAAGAAGAAGATTTTAGAGTGTTACAAGAAAAATTTAATAATCTAATTAAAAAATATGTTTCCGATACAGCCTATAAAGAAATAACAAAACAGGCTTTAACAGGGAAAACAAAGACAAGTAAATTATCGGATTTAACATTGCTTTTTGTCGATATTGCCGATTTTACAGAATTTGTTGAAAATAATTCAATGTGCGGAATCGTTTCTATGTTAAATGAAGTGTTTGATATGTGCGGGAAAATTATAAAAAAACAACATGGGGATATTGATAAATTTATTGGTGATTCATTAATGGCCGTTTTTGTCGATGCAAATGATGCCGTAATAGCAGCGCAGGAAATATGGAAACAAAATGAACTGCAAAATATAGAAAGAGATAAAAATAAAAAACAAAAAATCCTCCTTCACTACGGAATTAATAGCGGAAAGGTTATTTGGTCGGATATAGGAACCTCCGAACGAAAAGATTTAACCGTTTTCGGGGATGCTGTTAATATCGCTAAACGTATTGAAGAAATGTCGGATACCAATGCAATATATATATCGGAATCCACTTATGCTCGTTTAAAAAATCCACAAATTTTTACCTTTCATTCAAAGCTAACCATAAAAGGGAAAAAAGATCCTATTGCTATTTTTAAATCCTTTTTATAAAACCAAAGTATAAGAGCCTGTTTAAAAGGTATTGTCAAAATTTTTGTGTGAAAAGCTTTTATAAAGATTAAAAGAGAAAAATAAGAGCATTTTTAAAAAAAACCATCTCAAGTTATGGAGACGGTTTTTTATTAGAGATTAATTTTAATTACTAATTAATACCGAAAGCATATATGTAATGGTCCAATAAATGAACCATAACATATATG
>DAOLWT010000161.1:0-5550 GCA_035421345.1 Bacteroidales bacterium | reverse complement strand
TCCGAAATTAGGTATGGCTCAAAAGCATTATGTAATAATGCAGGATTTTATTCCAATAAAATGGGAATGGAGAATCATTAAAATTGGAAATTCATATTTCGGACATCAAAAATTATTAAAAGGTGAATTTGCAAGTGGTTCTGGAAGAGTTGGGTGGATTGCTCCTCCTGAAAAATTACTTTTTATGATAAAAGATTTATGTGAAAAAGGCAGTTTTGACTCTATGGCAATGGATGTTTTCGAATCGGTTGATGATAAATATTATATTAATGAAATTCAATCCCTTTTTGGCAGCTTTAAACCTTCACAAATGAAAATAAATGAGGTGTCAGGTAGATATCAATATATTAACGAAAAATTTGTTTTTGAAGAAGGCGAATTTAATCGTTTCGGAAGTAATTTATTGAGGGTAGAGGATTTTATTGAAAAGATAGAATCCAATTATTATACGAAATTATCGAAATGCTAAATATTGTAAATAAATATTATCTAATTTTAGGAGGGTTGTTGTTTTATGCTAAAGAAATTTTGAGAAGTTAAATGTTCCAAATGCAAGTATTGATATTGCTTTTAACGGAACATCATTTTTCATAATCGAATTTCAGTGTTTATATTTTGGATCTTATACATTAACATATTCTCCTTTTCATTGGGATTATAACATAGAAGAAAATCAATTTAAAATAATTGAAATGCATAGTAAGATTGAAGTTGAATATGCTAAATCTATTTATGAATTTTTAAGAAAAAACTATTTATTAAATTAAAAATAAAAAGTATTATTTTAGTATTATAAAACAAAACTTAAACATTAGAGCTTAATATTAATGCTAAAAAGAATCAACCAATATTATCTTATTTTTGGAAGTATATTATTTCTTTTGTTTTTACCAAAAGTAAATGAATATTATTACTCGATATATTTAGCAAATTTTATTTCATTATTATCTTTTGGCTTTATTATAAAATATTTCAATGGTAAAAATGAAAAATATTATAACAAAACAAACCTTTTAATTACTGTTTTTGTTTATTCTATTTTTTTTGTTGGCATAAATAAATTCTTATCTTATTATTATACAGGCAATTTTTTTGTTTTCAGCGAAGCTGATGCAGAAGTCTATCATCTTGAAGCGCAAAAGATGATACAAAAGACTTTTGGGGATGGCATACATAGCTTTCTTTCAGAATATTCCTTCGAGGATTTGGGAGCTGTATTGGTAATTAGTACTCTTTATAGAGTAATAGAATCAAACTTGTTTGTTAATGTATTTTACTTATTATTATCTCTTTATACTGGGGTTGGTATTTTTAAGATAGGACAGCATTTGATGCCGAATAAATTCTCCTTTCTTTCGGCACTAACATTTTCAATTTCATCATTTTATTTATGGTTTAATTCTTCCGGATTAAAGGAAAGCGTTTTGGTCTTTCTCGTAATACAGTGTTTTTTGAATTACTATAATTTTTTAAAGCTACGAAAGCCAAAATATATTGTTTATTTGATACTGTTTTTATTGTCATTAATGCTATTTCGTCCAGCTATTATGTTTTTAATTATTGGAGCAATGGCCTTAGGCATTTTATTAAGCAGAAGAAAAAATGTTGCTGGAATATTCCTGAGCATTATACTATTTGCTATAATCGTTTTTGCTGGATCATACATAACCTTTATATTAAACAAATTTATGGGTGGAGATATTGATCAGATGATAGCCGGGAAAGAATCCGAGGGGATGATTAAAGGAGGTGTTATTTTTACATATTTGGTTAATACCATTGCCGGATTAATTGGCCCTTTCCCAACATTGTTACCAAATGAAAAAACGTTACTTTCCTTTTATGCTCCCGGGTTAATTTATAAAATATTTATTTCAATTCCATTTTTATTTGGTATTGTATATGTTTTTATTAAAAAAAAATTCATCTATTATCCAATCGCCCTATTTGTGTTATTAGAGATGTCTTCTTTAGTATTTATTTTAGAGGCGCTAGAACTCAGGAAATCACTTCCTCATTTCCCTTTTATATACTTAATAAGTTTTGGGTTTATTAGCTCCTATGCTTCGGGAGAAATAAATAAAAAAAGGCGTAAATCAATAATAACTATATTTAATTTTTCCTTCATAATTATTTTTTTCTTAATCTTATATTGGAACTATAGATAGACGATCTTAGATGATGAAAGTACTTTTTGTTTCAAGCGGTAATTCAGTTAAAGGAATTAGCCCTATTGTTAGTAGACAGGGAGAATCACTGAAGAATAGGAGTGTGGAAATTCATTTCTTTACTATTATAGGCAAAGGTTTTAAAGGCTATCTTGCTAATTTAAAAAAATTAAAAGCTATTATAAAAGAGTTTAACCCAGATATAATTCATGCACATTACTCCATGTCGGCCTATTTGGCAACATTGGCCTATGCTAAACCATTGGTTGTTTCTCTTATGGGTAGTGATGTAAAATCATCCGTTTTTTCAAAATTTTTAATCAAATTATTCAATAGATTATTTTGGGCTCATTTAATAGTCAAGTCAGAAGATATGCGCCAGCACCTTGATATTTCGGGCGTATCGGTGATTCCCAATGGCGTTGATACCAACGTTTTCTACTCTATGGATAAAGCAAGTTGTCAGGAACAATTGAAATGGGACTTAGGTGCTATTCACATTCTTTTTGCCGCTAAGCCTACCCGACCCGTAAAAAACGTTGCGCTTGCTCAGCAGGCTTATAAGTTGCTGAATAATAAAAATGCAACACTCCATGTTCTGAATGATGTTTCGCCTGAACTAATTCCTATATGGATGAATGCGGCCGATATTGTAATGCTTACCAGCCTATGGGAAGGAAGCCCAAATGTAATAAAAGAAGCAATGGCATGCAACAGGCCCATTGTAGCGACTAATGTTGGTGATATAAAATGGTTATTTGGCAATGAACCAGGGCACTTTCTAGCTGATTTTGAATCAAAAGATGTAGCAGAAAAATTAAAACTTGCTATAGAATATAGAGAAAATAATGGCGCAACAAAAGGCAGAGAACGAATAATTGAATTGGGGTTAGATTCAGAAACTATTGCTCAAAAAATAATTGAAGTTTATAATTCCGTATTACAAAAAAAAATTAATGAAAACATTTTCTAAACGCGTTCTTGATACCACTGTTCATGATATTTGGTTTGATGAACAAGTGAAATGCAAATACTGTTACCTCCAAGACGAAATGGGGAAATTGCATCCACAAGACGGTGGTGAAAAGTAGCTGTTTTATTGAATTATAGAAAAGATCAGGAATGCCGGAAAAAAAATCGCTTACGTCGTGACAAAACTGGTTTTTGGACACCACAGGATGAGTGGTTCAAAAGCGTGGCATGGCAAAAAATAATTCGTGAACTAATAAACAGTGAATCATTCAAGAACAGAAATTTAATTGACCCTCAAAAAGCATTTATGCAATATGAAAAGCATCTAGCGGGCAGCATAAATATTGCAAAAGAAATATGGAAATGGATACATCTCGTACTTTGTTTCAGGGAATTTATTGATTAAAATGCGGTTTTTACTGAACCTTGAAATTAATTTTAGATTCTAAAACTGCAGCAAAATAAATTAAAAGTGTATCAAACTAAAATAAATTAATGATTGTTATTTGCCATAATATTTCTCGCGAAAAATGGAAATCTTTTTTTAATGAGTCATCGGTTTCCACTCCTTTCCAGTCGCCCGAATATTTTGACTTTATAAATTCTATTTCTGGTTTGTCAGCAGAAGTTTTTGCTATAGAAGAAAGCAAAGAACTTCTAACTCTTTGTGTTGTCTCTTATCAAAAAGCAATTGGTGGAGAAATATAAGTATATTCGCGACTTTAAAGAGGGTAAGATATTAATGCCCTTAGTTTTGTGATTGATTATTTTTTATGCAATATATGGAATTTGTGAAGAAAAATATTGGAGGAATTGTTTTAGGCGGTCATATCCAAGCGCTTGGAATCACAAGAATATTGGGCAGATTAGGCATTCCTATTATTATTGTTGACAATACAAATAAAAACATAACTCGTCATTCAAAGTATTGTAAGGATAATTTTGTTGTAAAAGATAATGATTTATTGAATTTTTTAAATAATCTTGGGAATAGTCTTAAATATAATGGATGGCATATTTTTCCCACTAGTGATTATCATGTAAAAATATTGAGTCAGAACAAATCCCAATTAAGTAAATACTTTAAGGTTACAACGGATAATTGGGATGTGATTAAGATATTTTATAACAAGAAAATGACTTACCGTTTAGCTTCTAAGCTTAATATACCAATTGCCGAAACATATTACCCCGCAAATGAGCAGGACTTAAATAATATTTCTCCTGTTTTTCCTTGCATCATCAAGCCTGCTGTCATGCATGATTTTTACAGTAAAGCAAAGAAAAAAGTTTTAATTTGCAATAATCATGTTCAGTTGATACAAAATTACAAGCGAGTATGTAAACTCATTCCTGCAGAGGAGGTAATTGTTCAGAACATTATTAAGGGACCAAGCAGGAATCAGTTTTCTGCATGTTTTCTCTTTCTTAATGGGAAGTCATTTGTTTCTCTTACAGCTACTCGAATGCGACAACATCCAATTGATTTTGGAAATGCGACAACATATGCTGAAGCTGTTGATTTGCCGATATTAAAAGAATATGCTGAGAAAATTCTAAGAGCTGCGAATTATAATGGATTGTGCGAGGTTGAGTTTAAAAAAGATGAATCTGACGGGCAATACAAGTTTCTCGAAGTAAACACTAGGACATGGAAATGGCATGCAATAGCTGAAAAAACCGGAACTCCATTTTTGGAAAGTTATTATCACTACATGAATGGAGAAAGCATTTCATCTGTGCATAGTCAATTAAATGCTTCATTTAGACATTCATTGACTGATATTCCGGTGCAGATGAAACTGTTGGTTAAGGGATATAGTTATGCTTTAAGGAAGAAGAACCCTTTGGTAAATGCTGTATGGGATTGGGCTGATATTAAACCCTGGGTGTTTGAAAAGTTTTTATTATTGCATTTTATAAAAAATCGTTAATTTATGAGTAATTATCAAATTTTTATTGTATTGTTATTACTAAACGTAATTATCAGCACATGCTTATACTTATATTTGCACAAAAAGACAAGAATAAGTCTAAAATTCTTGTTTATTGATAATCTCCTTGTAGGTACGATTTCAGGACTCGTAACTAATTATTTCTTCACTATCTTATATGACTATATTAATCAATTCTATGTAGTGGCGATTTTAGGAATATTTTCAGTTTTGCTGGTCCCGTTACTTGGATTTGCATTTACTATGATAAGATTCTGGAGAACACCGATAAGGAGCGTGAGAGCGCGATCTGATGAATTAGTATCGCCTGCTGACGGTAACGTAATCTATATTAAAAAAGTTGAGAGTGGGCAAATTCCTATTACTATTAAAAATGGCTTATCGACCAAAATATCTGAAATATCGCAAACAGATATATTGGATCAATCTTCTTGGTTAATTGGAATTAATATGAC
>DAOLWT010000160.1:1503-5562 GCA_035421345.1 Bacteroidales bacterium | reverse complement strand
TATATGTTATAGTACAATTTATTGGACTATTACATATATGCTTTCGGTATTATTTCCCCCATTTATCAGGGTTTTCGCGCCATTTTGCTAAGGTATTCAAATCATTTTCTTTCACATACCCATTTTTAACCGCTTGTTCTATTAATTTTTCATAATTACTTAACGTAACAACAGCACATTTAGCTTTATTAAAAACGGCATCAGCTACATCAAAGCCATAAGTAAAAATAGCAGCCATTCCTTTTACTTCACATCCTGCATTTTTTAATGCTTCTACTGCTTTTAAGCTACTCCCTCCGGTAGAAATAAGATCTTCAATAACAACGACAGATTGTCCCGATTCTATAACGCCTTCAATTTTATTTTCAAGTCCATGACTTTTTTCCGATTGACGAACATATACAAAAGGCAATCCCATTTCTTGTGCAACTAATACCCCGTGAGGAACTCCTCCGGTTGCAACACCTGCAATTACATCGGGAACGCCAAATTCTTCGTTTATTGCTTTAACAAACTGCTGACGAATATATGTACGAATAGTAGGATATGATAGGGTTTTCCTATTATCACAATATATAGGAGACTTCCATCCGGAAGCCCAGGTAAACGGATTCGTTACTTCCAATTTAATTGCTTTAATTTGCAATAAAAATTCTGCTACCTTTAACGCTGATTCTTCATTTAATTTCATAATGCAAATGTATAAAGTTTTTATAAACAACAAACATATTTTTCTAACTGAAAATAAAGAGATAACAAATAAAAACGAACAAATTTATTTCTTTTCTTCTGAATTAGAATTACATAAAACAATCGATGAATTTGAAAAAAATCATCAATACGATAAACTTTTTGTGGTAGGCAATCCCGAAGAAATATATTCCTTATTCCAAAAAATAAATGCAGCCGGCGGACTGGTAAGAAAAAATAATGAAGAGTTGTTATTTATTTTTAGGTTTGGAAAATGGGATTTGCCAAAAGGGAAAATGGAAATAGGAGAAACACCGGAGAATACCGCTATACGGGAAGTTATGGAAGAAACAGGCATTTCTGGTTTATCCATAATTAAAGAGCTTATTCCAACGTATCATACCTATAAAATAGGAGGAATTCGAGTAATTAAAAAAACGTTTTGGTATGAAATGAGTTTTATCGATGACTCCCAAATACTACCCCAAAAAGTGGAAGATATAACAGCTGTTAAATGGATCAAAATTAATGAAATCCCTTGGATAATGCGGAACTCTTATGCCTCTATTATAGAATTATTATCTAATTCGGGGTATTTATAGGTAGAAGAAAATTATTTTCCCTTTGTTAATTTATATAACAATTCGTCTAATTGCTCGCTGGGAGGTTCTGCAGCAGCTTGAACAATTTTTCCTTCCGGGTCAATTAAAATATACGTAGGAACTGTTTTAACATTATAATCATCTAATAATGTTGCATTATTCCCCCAATGCAAGATGGTGAAATTATATAATAACTCGTTTTTTTGCATAAAATAATAGAATGTCATAAACTCTTTATCGGTTGAAATAGCAACAAATTCTACTTTTGTGCCAAATTTCTCTTTTAATTGTCCCAACAAATTCATCTCGGAAATACAGGGAACACACCATGTTGTAAAAAATAGGAGATATACATATTTCTCTTGATTTAATTCATTTAAAGAATAATAAGTACCTGTATAATCTTTTAATTTAAATGCAGGAGCTTTACTTCCGCTTATTAGCTTGGTAATATGACGTATATAATTTTGAGCTATTTTTTTATGCATTTCAAACTTACTGCTATCTTGTACATATTTCAACATTTTTAGTATCGAAGTTTGATTATATAGTTGCGAATAATAATTTTCCCCTAATAATTTAATAGCAACCATTTCTCTTATTACTTCATTTCGCAATAATGAATCTTTTCCTAAAGAGTCGAGTAAAGCAGGAAAGCTACTTTCTACGTTTATTGATTTAGCTAAATCGTATTTTATATATTTGGGACCGTTTGTGGCATAAAAAGAAAATATTCCGTTAAATAATTCCATATACCCTGTATTATTGTATAGTACCGGCTTATTCCAAATATAATTTTTTATAAACCCCTCGCTTGTATTTAGTCGTGTATAATGCTCAATTGAAGCTAATCGGTAGGTAAGTAGGTTTTTAAAATAATCATGCTGCGAATAAGAAAATATTTTATTTATTGCTGTTTTAAAAGAATCTACTTTTGTTTTATTACGTTGTTTAAGAAGCGATATATAATGATTAAATAAAAATTGATCGGTTAATAAATTAAATTTATTAATTAAATAATTTAATTCTGTTGAATCTTGATTTTCAATAACTGTAATTAATTCTTTTGGCTCTAAATATGGGTTCGTTTTATCATTAGCAGAACTGCATTCCGGGCAAGTAATCAACAAATTATAAACGTTATCGGGTTCTAAATAGATGGGTACTTGATTAAACTCGACTTTCAGTAAGGCATAAAATGTATAGTCGGCATTAAACGAAACTTCAAAATATCCTGAAGTATCAATCTTGCCCGATGCCATTTTAGTTTGTGTTAAAGTAATTTGGTCAGAACAATCGTAAACAACTATTTCCTTTCCTTCACCACCCATAACAGTCCCTTTTATTGTAATCTGCTGCGAAAAAACATTTCCACTTATAAATAAAAAAACAAATAATAAATAGACTCTTTTTATCATGAGTTAATATGAATAATACGTTTATTTAAACGCTGATTATATAATTTTATTTTAAGGAAATTGCTTCTGGAATAAATTGTTTGGTATCGCCCCCATTTTTGTGTATTTCTCTAACAATAGAGGAATTTAAATGGGTAAATTCAGGTGCCGTTAAAAGAAAAATGGTTTCTATTCCCGAGAAAATATTCTTATTTATTTGTCCCATACTTCTTTCGAATTCGAAATCGGCACTGGTTCTTAAACCACGTAAGATATAAGATGCTTTTTCTTGTAAACAAAAATTAATGGTAAGTCCTTTGAATGTTTTAACTTGAATACTAGGATAATTAGCAAATGTTTGTTGAATCCATTCTATTCTTTTTTCTAATGAAAAAAAGGCTTTTTTTTCGGAATTATTCCCTATAGCAACAATAATATTATCGAATAAGGGAATAGCTCTAATTATAACAGATTCATGTCCTTTTGTAATAGGGTCGAATGAACCGGGAAATACAGCTATTTTTTTCATAATGTATTATTTAAGAAACAAATTTAAGAAAAGGAATTCCAATTTGGGTAAAAAAATAATTTAAAAATTAATTTCGTTACAATTTATTTCATCCATTCATACAGAAGATAATGTTCCCCACACATACCAACGGATTCGTAAACTTTTTGAGCCGATTTATTTGTTTTATCTACGTATAAGCGTATGCCTTTAAACTTTTCCTTTTTCAATACTTTTTCCTTTAAATGAGCATACATTTTTTTAAAAACTCCTTGTTTTCTATATTCCGGTTTTACATAAACAGAGTGAACCCAAATAACTTGTCCGTTGCGCCAATCACTCCATTCGTAGAGTGTTAAAAGCACGGCAATTACCTCTTTATCTTTTTCAGCTACAAAATATTTACCGGCATGTTTATCATAAAATATTTTATGAACACCCCAGTTAACTGTTTCTAAATCAAGTTGAAAATTTTCGGTTTCCTTGGCCATTAAAACCTGAAATTCAGCAATTTGATCTAAATCCGATAAAATGGCTTCTCTAATTTTTATCATCTCTTTTTTTTACAAAAATACGTTTTTACACTAATCTTTAACGTTTATATGATTTTTTTTCGTTTCTGTCTAATTTCATATAAATATTTTGCATAAAAAAATATATATACATATATTTGTATGTTAAGATACTATTTTTCTGAAACATTTAATATTTATTATATGAAAAAAATCTATCTCTTTTTATTCACTATTGTTTTATCAATAGGGAGTGTTTTCTCTCAAAAAACAAATGAAATTTATTTTAATCCGAATGCAGCTCCTACAGGTCCCGTTAGAAACATTGCCGAATGGGAACCTACCGAAGC